>JAQZAY010000074.1 GCA_029239415.1 Pseudomonas sp.
GGCGCCAATCACTTCCCGGTGGTCGAGCTCGATGGCTGGAAGCTGGGCCTGCTGATCTGCTACGACATCGAGTTTCCGGAGAACGCCCGGCGCCTGGCGCTGGACGGCGCGGAGCTGATCCTGGTGCCGACCGCGAACATGACCCCCTACGACTTCATCTGCCAGGTGACCGTGCGCGCCCGCGCCCAGGAAAACCAGTGCTACCTGGTGTACGCCAACTACTGCGGTGCCGAGCACCAGATCCAGTATTGCGGGCAGAGCAGCATCGTCGGTCCGGACGGCAGCCTGCTGGCCATGGCCGGGCGCGAAGAGTGCCTGCTGCTGGCCGACCTGGACCGCGAACGCATGCTGCGCGGTCGCCAGGACTTTCCCTACCTGATGGACTTGCGCCGCGAGCTGCATGGCCTGCCGAGCGCGGACTGACTGTGCGCCATGCCTGATACCCTTCGCCACCTGACCCTGGACAACGGCCTGCGCCTGGCCCTGCGCCATGCCCCGCGCCTCAAGCGTTGCGCCGCCGCGCTACGGGTCGGCGCCGGCAGTCACGATGCGCCGGCTGCCTGGCCGGGCCTGGCGCATTTTCTCGAACACCTGTTCTTTCTCGGTACCGCCCGCTTCCCGCTCGAAGACGGCCTGATGCGCTTCGTGCAACGCCAGGGCGGGCAGGTCAATGCAAGCACGCGCGAGCGCTGCACCGACTTCTTCTTCGAAGTACCGCCTGCTGCGCTGGAGGGCGGCCTCGCGCGCCTGTGCCAGATGCTCGCCGAGCCGGACCTTGGCATCGAGCGGCAGCGCCGCGAGCGCGAGGTGATCCATGCCGAGTTCATCGCCTGGTCGCGCAGCCTGGAAGCCCAGCGTCAGTTCGCCTTGCTGCAGTCGGTGTCGCCACGCCATCCACTGAGCGCCTTCCACGCGGGCAACCGGCATAGCCTGGCCCTGCACAACCCCGCGTTCCAGCAGGCCCTGCAGGGTTTCCACCAGCGTTTCTACCACGCCGGGCAGGTCACCCTGAGCCTGTGCGGGCCGCAACCGCTGGATCAGCTCGAGGCCCTGGGTCGCCAGTACGGTGGTGTGTTCACCGCCGGGCAACCCGTGCCGCAGGACGATCCTCCGGTCCTGGTGGAACAGGCAATATCCCTTCCCTCGCAGCCTGGCGAGCTTGACCTGCTGTTCGCCCATGAGCACCTGCCGCAGGGTGCGGAGCCTGCCCTGGAACTGCTGACCACCTGCCTCGATGACAGCCGGCCCGGTAGCTGGATCGCGGCATTGCGCCAGCGAGGCTGGATGCACGGGCACGGCGTCAAGCTGCTGTATGCCTTTGCCGGGCAATTGCTGTGGCATGTGCAGGTCAAGCTGGACCCCTGTGCGCCGCCTGAGGGCGTCCGCGACCTGCTGCATGGCTGGTTCGGCGCCATGCGCCAGGCCGATGTCGCCCAGCTCAATACCGAGTTCGGCCGCCTGCAACATCGCCGCGAGCAGGCCGCGAGCGCGCTCGAGCTGGCGCGGCGCGATAGCAGTGGCCAGCCCTTCCAAGCCCTGGATGCGGCAGGTCTTGAAGCACTGCGCACACTCCTCGACGAGCTGCCCGCAGGTCCTGCCGGGCACTGGCAACTGCCTGGCGCGGATCCTCTGCTGATGACCAGTCGCCTGGATCAGGAAGGCGCGCCCCTGCCGACAGGCCTGAGCGCCAGCACCTTGCTCGCGCCGTCTCGCCAGTACGGCGCGCTCTACCTGCGCTGGCAAGTCCCTGCGGCGCTGCGCCAGGGCCTGCACGACGTTCTGCAACGCGCGCTGCAACCGCTTGTCGAACAGGCCCGGCGTGCCTCGGTGCAGCTGCACTTCAGTGCCGCCGGCGACACCTGGCAATTGCGCTGCGCGGGCTTGCCGAGCGCAGTGGTGCGGGTGATAGAAGCGGCGCTGGGGCTCCTGGGCAATCCCCCGGCCGACTGCTGGCGCGAGACACAGGACGCGCCCCCGCCACTGATCCCCATACGCGCCCTGCTCGAGCGTCTGCCAGGCGCCCTGGTCGATGTCAGGGAGGTGCCCCGGCCCGCCGCTCTCCTGCAGAGCTCGGTACTGGACGAGGCCTGGCAGCAAGCGCGCTGGCAGGGCCTGGTGGTGGGTTTTGGCGAGGCCGAGCAACGCGACCTGGGCGCGGCGCTGCGCGACCTTCCAGGGCATGCGTTGCCGCCGGCACCCATCCCGCTCCTGCCCGGCCGGGCCTGGCGCAGTTGCGCGATACCCGGCAGCGAGCAGGCGCTGCTGCTGTTCTGCCCGGTGCCAGCCGCGCTCCAGGCTGCCGGACGTCTGCTCGCCCAGTTGCTGCAAGGCCCCGTGTACCAGCGCCTGAGGATCGAACTGCAGCTGGGCTATGCGGTATTCAGCGCGTTTCGCCAGATAGAGGGGCGCTGCGGCCTGCTGTTCGGCGTGCAGTCGCCCAGCGCCAGCCATGGCGAAATCCTCGCTCACCTGGAGGCGCTTCTCCAAGCCGGCGTGCAGCTGGACACGTCCATGCGAGAGGCCTTGGCAGACCAGTTCGACGAAGCGGCCATGCCCCATCCGGAAGTCACCGAATGGGCGTGGCAGACATACCTTGCGACACAAACGGACGATCTTGCAGCACTGGGCACAGTAGTCAGGGCTACAGGGCAGCAGGACCTGACCGAGCTTCTGCAGCGTTTGCTGCGGGCCGACTGGGGCTGGTTGTGCCTCGCCAATGGCCCCGCGCCAGACGCTCGCTGGCACGAATGACCAGGCAATTGTTACGCAAGGAGTAACAGCGCTTATCGAAATCTTCAGGATTGTGCACAGAAAATTCTTGTAAGATAGCGCCATCCAGTTTGTGGAACCCTAGGCTACGATTAGTGCACTAACCCGTAGCTGACAACCCCCAAGACCTGCCCGGAAGGAGTCATCCAATGTGGACCAAACCTGCTTACACTGATCTGCGTATCGGCTTTGAAGTGACCATGTATTTCGCAAGCCGCTGAGTCGGCCTGCAATACAGCGCCTCGGCTTGCCGGGGCGTTTTCATTTTTGAGACGGAGTGACCATGTACATCCAGATTCTCGGCTCGGCGGCCGGCGGCGGTTTCCCCCAGTGGAACTGCAACTGCGTCAACTGCAAGGGCTACCGCGACGGCAGCCTGCGGGCCACGGCACGCACCCAGTCGTCGATCGCCCTGTCCGATGACGGCGAGCACTGGATCCTGTGCAACGCATCGCCAGACATCCGCGCCCAGCTGCAGGCCTTCGCGCCGATGCAACCGGCCCGTGCCCTGCGCGATACCGGCATCGACGCGATCATCCTGCTGGACAGCCAGATCGACCACACCACCGGCCTGCTCAGCCTGCGCGAAGGCTGCCCGCACCCGGTGTGGTGCACCGACATGGTCCACCAGGACCTGTCCACCGGCTTCCCGCTGTTCAACATGCTCAGCCACTGGAACGGCGGCCTGGCCTGGAACCGAATCGAGCTCGAAGGCAGCTTCGTCATCGACGCCTGCCCGAACCTGCGGTTCAGCCCCTTCCCGCTGCGCAGCGCCGCGCCGCCCTACTCGCCACACCGCTTCGACCCGCACCCAGGCGACAACCTGGGGCTGATGGTCGAGGACCTGCGCACCGGCGGCAAGCTGTTCTACGCCCCAGGCCTGGGCCAGGTCGACGACGCGTTGTTGCGCAAGATGCACGACGCCGATTGCCTACTGGTAGACGGCACGCTGTGGGAGGATGATGAAATGCAGCAGCGTGGCGTCGGCACCCGCACCGGCCGCGAGATGGGCCATCTTGCGCAGAACGGCCCGGGCGGCATGCTCGAAGTGCTCGATGGCTTCGAACGCCAGCGCAAGGTGCTTATCCACATCAACAACACCAACCCGATTCTCGATGAAGACTCGCCCGAACGGGCCGAGGTCAACCGCCGGGGCGTTGAAGTCGCCTTCGACGGCATGAGCATCGAGCTGTAGGAGCCCCGATGAGCGACGCCACCCCGATGTCCCCCGCCGAGTTCGAGCAGGCATTGCGCGCCAAGGGCGCCTACTACCATATCCATCACCCGTACCACGTGGCGATGTACCAGGGCCGCGCCTCCCGCGAGCAGATCCAGGGGTGGGTGGCCAACCGCTTCTACTACCAGGTGAACATCCCGATGAAGGACGCGGCGATCCTGGCCAACTGCCCTGATCGCGAAGTACGCCGCGAGTGGATCCAGCGCCTGCTCGACCACGATGGCGCCCCTGGCGAGGACGGCGGCATCGAGGCCTGGCTGCGACTCGGCCAGGCCGTGGGGCTGGATCCCGACCAGCTACGCTCGCAGGAACTGGTACTGCCCGGGGTGCGCTTTGCCGTCGACGCCTACGTCAACTTCGCCCGCCGCGCCAGCTGGCAGGAAGCGGCCAGCAGCTCGCTGACCGAGCTGTTCGCCCCGCAGATCCACCAGTCGCGCCTCGACAGCTGGCCGCAGCACTACCCCTGGATCGACCCGGCCGGCTACGAGTACTTCCGCACCCGCCTGGGCCAGGCGCGGCGTGACGTCGAGCACGGCCTGGCGATCACCCTGCAGCACTACACCACGCGCGACGGCCAGGAGCGCATGCTCGAGATCCTGCAGTTCAAGCTGGATATCCTCTGGAGCATGCTCGACGCCATGAGCATGGCCTACGAGCTGAACCGTCCGCCCTACCACAGCGTCACGCCCGAGCGGGTCTGGCACAAGGGGATCGCCCTATGAGCTTCAACCGAGAGCAGGTGCCTGCCTGGCGCCCAGGCTACCGTTTCCAGTACGAGCCCGCGCAAAAGGGCCACGTGCTGCTGTACCCCGAAGGCATGATCAAGCTCAACGAAAGCGCAGCCTTGATCGGCGGCTTGATCGATGGCCAGCGCAGCGTGTCGGCAATCATCGCCGAGCTTGCACAACAGTTTCCCGACGTGCCCGAGATCGGCGACGATATCGAGCAGTTCATGGAGGTGGCCCGTGCCGAACACTGGATCGTCCTCGCCTGAGGTCCCCGGCAAGCCGCAGGTCGGCTTGCCGCTGTGGTTGCTGGCCGAGCTGACCTATCGCTGCCCGCTGCAGTGCCCGTACTGTTCCAACCCGCTGGACTTCGCCGCCCAGGGCCAGGAGCTGAGTACCGAACAGTGGTTCCGGGTGATGGCCGAGGCACGCGAGATGGGCGCGGCGCAGCTGGGGTTCTCCGGGGGCGAGCCGCTGGTGCGCCAGGACCTTGCCGAGCTGATCGGTGAAGGCCGGCGCCTGGGCTACTACACCAACCTGATCACCTCCGGCATCGGCCTGACCGAGCAGAAGATCGCCGCGTTCAAGCAGGCCGGGCTGGACCATATCCAGATCAGCTTCCAGGCCAGCGACGAGCAGGTGAACAACCTGCTGGCGGGCTCGAAGAAGGCTTTCGCACAGAAGCTCGAGATGGCGCGCGCGGTCAAGGCCCACGGCTATCCGATGGTGCTCAACTTCGTCACCCACCGGCACAACATCGACAAGATCGACCGCATCATCGAGCTGTGCGTCGCCCTCGAGGCCGATTTCGTCGAGCTCGCCACCTGCCAGTTCTACGGCTGGGCGCACCTGAACCGCGTCGGCCTGCTGCCGACCCGCGCGCAACTCGAGCGCGCCGAGCGCATCACCAACGAGTACCGCGAAAAGCTCAAGGCCGCGGGCAACCCGTGCAAGCTGATCTTCGTCACCCCGGACTACTACGAAGAACGCCCCAAGGGCTGCATGAACGGCTGGGGCAGCATCTTCCTCACCGTCACCCCCGACGGCACCGCCCTGCCCTGCCACGGTGCCCGCCAGCTACCGGTCGAGTTTCCCAACGTGCGCGAGCACAGCATGCAGCACATCTGGTACGACTCGTTCGGCTTCAACCGCTTCCGTGGCTACGACTGGATGCCCGAGCCCTGCCGCTCGTGCGACGAAAAGGAAAAGGACTTCGGCGGCTGTCGCTGCCAGGCCTTCATGCTGACCGGCGATGCCAGCAAGGCAGACCCGGTGTGCGCCAAGTCAGCCGACCACGGCATCATCCTCAAGGCCCGCGAGGAGGCCGAGCATGCCCACCTCGCCATCGAAGAGCTGACCTTCCGCAATGATCGAAACTCACGCGTCATCGCCCGCGGCTGAACCCTTCAGCGCTGCCCAGGCCGTCGCGGCCGGCACCGACTTCGCCGAACTCAAGGTCGGGTCGAGCGGGGTGTTCTGGAATGAATTCCGTCCCGCCGACGGCGCCTGCCGCATCTGGCATTGGCACCGGCAACAGCCCCGGTGCCTGACGCCCGATGGCTTCAGCGTGCGCAGCCGTGTCTATGAGTACGGCGGTGGCAGTTTCTGCGTGGGCGGTGATGGCGTGCTCTTCGTCAACGAAGCGGACCAGCAGGTCTATACCCAGGACCTCGAAGGCGGCGCGCCGCGTGCCCTGACCCAGGGCCAGGCACGCTACGGCGACCTGCAGTGGCATGACGGCCAAGTGCTGGCGGTCGAGGAAACCTCCATGGCCGATGCCGTGGTCCATCGCCTGGTGTCGATCACTGGCCAGGACCGGGCCGTGCTCGCAGAAGGCGCCGACTTCTACGCCTCGCCCACGCTCAGCGAAGAGGGTCGGCGCCTGGCGTGGATCGAATGGAGCCGGCCAGCCCAGCCATGGACCCGCACCCGGCTGCTGTGCAGCGACAGGGCGCCCGGCGGTGGCTGGGGCCCGGCACGCTGCATCGCGGGGAACGACGGCCCGGAGCAATCGCTGCAACAGCCGCGCTTCGACTCTGCAGGCCGGCTGTATTGCCTGTCGGACCTCAATGGCCACTGGCAACCCTGGGGTGAAGTCGACGGCCAGTGGCAGGCCCTGCCAGCCGCACAGGCCGACCATGCCGCCGCGCCCTGGCAACTGGGCGCCAGTACCTGGCTGCCGACCAGCGACAACGTTTACCTGGCTACCTGGTTCGAGCAGGGATTCGGCCAGCTCGGCCTGCACCAGGCCGATGGCAGCGTGGAACGCTACGCGAGCGACTACACCCGGTTCCGCAGCCTGGCTACGGACGACGAGCATCTCTATGCGATCGCCGCCTCAGCCGTGAGCCCGCCGGCAATCATTGCCATCGCCCATGCCGATCGGCAGGTGAAGGTGCTTGCCGGTGGCAGCCTGGCCCTGCCCCTGGACCGCATCAGTCGCCCCCAGCCCATCAGCTATCCCAGTGGCGACGGCGTTGCCCACGGATTCTTCTATCCAGTGCTGGACAGTCAAGCCCCCACGCCGCTGGTGGTCTTCATCCACGGCGGTCCTACCTCGGCCTGCTATCCGGTGCTCGATCCGCGTATCCAGTACTGGACCCAGCGCGGCTTCGCCGTGGCCGACCTCAACTACCGTGGCAGTACCGGCTATGGCCGCGCCTACCGCCAGGCCCTGCACCTGCGCTGGGGCGAGATCGATGTGGAGGATGCCTGCACGGCGGTCGCACACCTGGCCGCGCTCGGCTTGATCGATCCTGGCCAGGCGTTCATCCGGGGCGGCAGCGCGGGTGGCTACACCACGCTCTGCGCCCTGGCCTTCCACGACGTGTTCCGCGCCGGGGCCAGCCTGTACGGGGTCAGCGACCCGGTGGCCCTGGCCCACGCCACGCACAAGTTCGAGGGCGACTACCTCGACTGGCTGATCGGACAGCCCGAGCGTGACGCCGAGCGCTACCGCCAGCGCACGCCCTTGCTGCATGCCGATCGGATCAAGGTGCCTGTGATCTTCTTCCAGGGCGAGCTGGATGCCGTGGTGGTGCCCGAGCAGACCCGCGCCATGCTCGCGGCGCTCAAGGCCAATGGCATCCCGGCCGAGGGGCATTTCTATGCCCAGGAGCGGCATGGGTTCAGGAACGCGCAGAACCTGGCCCATGCGCTGGAGCAAGAGTGGCGGTTCTACTGCCAGGTGCTGGCGGACCGCTCTAGCGCTTGGCGATGATGTATACCGCGTGGATGATCCCTGGGATATAGCCCAGCAGGGTCAGCAGGATGTTCAGCCAGAAGGCGCCCGCGAAACCGACCTGCAGGAACACACCCAGCGGGGGCAGGAGAATGGCGATGATGATACGGATCAGGTCCATGAAAAAGGCTCCTAGAGGTGAGTAGTAACAGTGACTGCCGGGGCGCAGTAGAGGTTCCCCCCTTGCCGGCCCACTTCGATCCGCAAAAAAACGCCCCGGGCCAAAGACAGCAGGCCAGGGGCGATGCGCAGAAACGCCAGACGGTTCCTTGGTTCCTCAATGTGCTGTCATCTCATGCTGGCACTACGCGTCGCTTGTGCTGCTTCCCCTGCATGCGGGTAAAGGCACGTGCCAGGCGCAGCAGCATCTCGTCGATATTGCCCCTGCTCACCGTCAGCGCCGGTGACAGGCGCACCACATCGGGCTGAGGCGCATTGAGCAGCAATCCTTCCTCGAGCGCGGCCCGTACAAGCGCCTGGGCGCAGTTCTCGCGCAGCTGCAGCCCCCACAGCAAACCCTGCCCGCGCACTTCGCCCTGGCCGTAGCGGCCGGCCAGGCGGGCCAGACCGTCACGCAAGTGACGGCCGCGGTCTTGCACCTGCTCGAGAAAGCCGGGCTCGAGCACGGCCTCGAGCACGGCCAGGCCAGCCGCGCTCATCAGCGCGTTGCCGTGGTGGCTGCCCTCGAGTTCGCCAGGGGCCGCGCAGCAGGCCGTACCGCGGGCCAGCAAGGCTGCCAGGGGCACGCCGCCGCCCAGGCCCTTGCCCAGGGTGATGATGTCGGCGCGCACGCCATAGGTCTGCTCGGCCAGCAGCGCGCCGCAGCGGCCCACGCCGGTCTGCACTTCGTCGAGGATCAACAGGATGCCCAGTTCCCGACACAACTGCTCCACGCCCTTGAGATACTCCCGCGTGGCCGGGATGACCCCGGCCTCGCCCTGGATCGGCTCGAGCATGATCGCCACGGTGCGCGAATCGACCGCGGCATGCAGTGCCTCGAGGTCGTTGAACGGCACCTTGCTGAACCCCGGCAGACCGGGTTCGCAGCGCTTGCAGTCCGAAGGATCCGACGCGGACAGGCTCCCCAGGCTGCGCCCATGGCAGCCCTGGCTGGCGGTGATGATGTGATAGGCACCGTTGCGATGCAGCTGGCCCCACTTGCGCGCCAGCTTGATCGCGCCTTCACAGGCCTCGGCACCACTGTTGAGCACATAGGCCTGGTCGCTGCCCGTGCTCTGGCACAGCCGGTTGACCAGGGCCAGCAGGCCGCGGCTGTGGAAGCCGGCGCCGGGGTTGATCAGCGACTGCATCTGACGGCCCAGGGCCTCGACCAGGACGCAGGGGGAATGCCCCAGGCTGTTGACCGCGCAGCCCTGGGTGAAGTCCAGGTAGGCGTGGCCCTCGCTGTCCCACAGCCATGAGCCCTGGCCGCGCACGAACACCTGGTCGGCATGCTCGGTGCCGGGCATCAGGCACTCCCGGGACAACGGCAAGGCCTGGGGCACGGCAACGGACTTGCGCTCGGCGACAGCAGGCGTCTGTCGGCGCAGATTGAACAGGTTCATGCAGGCTCCAGCGGATCACGGTATCGAGTGCCAAGGCCCTGGTCATGTGCCAGGAAATGCTGCGGATCAGCTCAAGACTGATTGTTTGCCTTGCCTATCTAAAATCCATTGCTCTCCGGGCTCTGGAGCGTCTATGCGCATCCTGCAAGCTCCCGGAACAGGGCGTAGACTAGGCCTCCGTCGGCCCTTGGGCCATTTGGTTTTTCCAGCTTTTTCGATAAGTACAGCTTATGGATTTTCGCCAACTGCGTTATTTCGTCGCGGTGTATGAAGAAGGCCACGTGGGACGGGCGGCAGAGCGCCTGTCGCTGTCCCAACCCGCCCTTTCGCAACAGGTCCGCCAGCTTGAACACAGCCTCGATGTCAGCCTGTTCGAGCGCAGCAACAAGCGCCTGCTGCCGACCCTGGCCGCGCACACCCTGTACAACCATGCCCTGCCCTTGCTGGATGGCCTGCAGCGCGCCCGCGAGGCCCTTGGCAGCTTCAAGGGCCAATCGTTGCGTACCCTGGCCATCGGCGTGCTCCAGACCGTGCGCCCAAGCCTGGTACCACGCTTGCTGGAGCGGGTACGCAAGGCGCAGCCGCACCTTGTCGTGCAGATCTATGAACTCTCGGGCCTGGAGATCGAGCGGCGCCTGCTCAACGGTAGCCTGGACATCGGCATCAGCTACCTGCCGCCGCGCCAACCAGGCCTGCACGGCTTGCTGCTGTACGAGGACGAGCTGCAACTTGTCATTCCCGATACCCATCCCTTGAAGGAATTCAAGAAGGTCTCGATCCAGCAAGCTGCCGAGCTGCCTTTGCTCATGCTGGGGGAGGAGTTCCAGATTCGACGAATCTGGGAGGCGCAACTGGCGGCATTGGGGCGCCGCCCCCAAGTGCAGGCAGAGATGAACAACATGGGCGGTATTCTCGACAGCCTGGCCCATACGTCGCTGGCCACCATCTTGCCTGGACGGGCCAAGGAGGCCGCGCACGACCAGGAGGAACTGCTGTGGAAACCGCTGAGCGAACCCAGGGTGCCGCTGAAGGTAGGCCTGGTGTTTCGCGACGCGCAACGCCAGCAGGCCTCGGTCGAGCTGCTTCGTACATTGCTTGAGGAAGAATCTGACCCCCGTTATCCCGGAGTCTCACCGCTGGACGTGCTTGGCGGATAAATCACGCGCACAAGGAAAACCCCGCCGAAGCGGGGTTTTCCAGACTGTTTCCCTGACATCCTTATCGCCCCGCCGCCCTGGCAGGAATCCTACATTCCGTGTTCTGTCCTTTGCGCTTCCTGCGCTGCGTCCATGTGAGAAAGATTAACGGTGGATCCAATCTTAGGATAGAGGCGAAACGTCACCACGGCGTGTAGGAAAAAGCTTACACGCCACTTGATATTGTCAGAACTGCTCCTGGTCCAGCAGGTACAACGAAGCGCTACCGGCTTTTACCGAGGCTGCCAGCGAATGAATGCGTGGCAGCAAGCGAGCGAAATAGAAGCGGGCCGTGCCGAGCTTGGCGGCATAGAAGTCGTCCTCGCCCTGGCGTGCCAGTGCGGCGCGGGCCATCAGCGCCCACATGTAGGCATAGGCGGTATAGCCAAAGGCGTGCAGGTACTCCATCGAGGCGGCACCGATCTCGTTCGGATCAGTCCTGGCACGGTCCAGTACCCAGGCAGTCAGGTCGTCGAGCTGCTCGAGCGCGGCGCCCAGGGGCTTGGCGAACTCACCCAGCTGGCTATCGGCGCTGGCAACGAACTGGCGGATCTCCTCGGCGAACAGGCTGTACAACGCGCCGCCGCTGCCAACCACCTTGCGACCCATCAAGTCGAGCGCCTGGATACCGTTGGTGCCTTCGTAGATCTGGGTAATGCGCACGTCGCGCACCAGTTGCTCCTGGCCCCACTCGCGGATATAGCCATGGCCGCCGAACACCTGCTGGCCATGCACCGCGGCTTCCAGGCCCAGGTCGGTCAGGAAGGCCTTGGCCACCGGCGTCAACAGCGCGACCAGGTCTTCGCCACGTTTGCGCGCGACCGGGTCTTCGCTGTACTTCGCGGTGTCCAGCTGCATCGCCACATAGCTGGAAAATGCACGACCGCCCTCATTGAAGGCTTTCATGGTCAGCAGCATGCGCCGCACATCCGGGTGGACAATGATGGGATCGGCTGCCTTGTCCCGGGCCTGCGGGCCCGTCGGGGCACGGCTTTGCAAGCGGCCCCGGGCATATTCGATGGCGTTCTGGTAGGAGCGTTCAGCCGACGCCAGGCCCTGGATGCCCACGCCCAGGCGTTCGTAGTTCATCATCGTGAACATGGCCGCCAGGCCCCGGTTCGCCTCGCCGACCAGGTACCCGACCGCGCCGTCGAAGTTCATCACGCAGGTGGCCGAGGCCTGGATGCCCATCTTGTGCTCGATCGAACCGCAATTGACCGAGTTGCGCTCGCCCAGGCTGCCATCGGCATTGACCAGGAACTTGGGGACCAGCAACAGCGAGATACCCTTGGGTCCCGCTGGCGCATCGGGCAGCTTGGCAAGCACCAGGTGGATGATGTTTTCGGTCAGGTCATGCTCGCCGCCGGTGATGAAGATCTTGGTCCCGGTGACCGTGTAGCTGCCATCGGCCTGGGGCTGTGCGCGGGTGCGGATGATGCCCAGGTCGGTACCGGCATGGGGCTCGGTCAGGCACATCGAGCCAGCCCAGGTGCCAGCGTACATGTTGGGCAGGTACTGCCTCTTGAGCGCTTCGCTGGCGTGGGCGTTGATCGACAGGCAGGCCCCGGCGGTCAGCATGGGATACAGGCCGAAGGACAGGCTCGAAGCGTTGACCATTTCCTCGACCTGGGCGCTCACCACCTTGGGCATGCCCATGCCGCCGTAGGCGGGATCACCTCCCACGCCCACCCAGCCCCCCTCGGCATAGGTCTTGTAGGCTTCGACAAAGCCGGCCGGCGTGCGCACCGTACCGTTGTCCCACTGGCAACCCTGTTCGTCCGCGGCACGGTTCAGCGGCGCGATGCTCCTGCCCGTGACCTTGCCGGCTTCCTCGAGCACCGCCATGGCGGTTTCTTCATCGACCTGCTCGGCCAGGGCCGGCATCTGCGCCCAGAGGCGTGACACCTCGAAGACTTCATTGAGAACGAAGCGCATATCGCGCAGGGGCGCTTTATAGTCAGCCATGGCTACCTCTCGCTAGTAGGGCGGGGACGGTCCCGCAGGACCGTGGCACTGTTGTTTCAGGGAGTGTAACTGAACAACTTTTGCGAGACATAGGGTCATCATGCGACCAGATAGTCGGCCCAGGTCACGCCATTCGTACGGCACCCCTGCGCGCCTGCCAACCCCATGTCATCACGCAATTACGGCCCGCGGCCTTGGCGTTGTAGAGCGCCTCGTCCGCCGACTTGAGCACTTGTTCAGGATTGCGATGGTCCATTTGCCGCTCGGCGATCCCGATACTGATGGTGACCGAGACCGTACCGGCTGCAGCGAGTGCGCGACGCTTGCGACCGACCTGGTCGTCCTGCGGACGGTCCTGGTTGCGCAGATGCATAGCGTAGTTGGCAATCACCTCGCGCACCGCCTCCAGATGCGGCAAGCATTGCTCGGCGGTCCTTGCGGCGAACACCAGGGCAAATTCCTCACCACCGTAGCGATAGGCCTTGCCCCCGCCGGTGACCTTCGACAGCTTGCTGGCCACCAGCCGCAGTACCTGGTCGCCGACATCGTGGCCATGGGTATCGTTGAATTTCTTGAAATGATCGACGTCGATCATCGCCAGTACATAGTTGCGGCCCAAGCGCTGCATGCGCTCGTTGAGCGCGCGGCGTCCGGGCAGGCCGGTCAGTTCGTCGCGAAAGGCCATCTGATAGGCCTCGTGGGCCACCGCCGCGGCGATCATCAGCATGACCTGGCTGCACATCACGTTCAGCGTGAAAGGCAGGATGAAGGTCTTGGGCAGCATCCAGAAAATGCCCACCAGCCCGGTGAGCTGCGCCGCGTGCAAGGGTCGTGGCTCACGCAGGTACTGCGCCAGCAACAGGATGAACACGCCGAGGAACAACGGGTAGACCAACTGGATCAGGTTCATCCACCGACCATGCAACACGGGCCAGCGGATCTCGGCCAGCCACACCTGCACCGAATGTGGATAACTCTGCTCGAGTGCCACGGCCACTGCGCCGACTGCCAGCAGCACGGCGAAGCGGGCGAGCATGTCCTGAAGCAGGTGCGTGCGCTCTTGCCAGGCGGCATACAGGCCGAACATCGCCGGCAGCAGCAGGCAGACCAGATGGAAGATGACCGCGGCGTCAGCGCGCACCTGGCCATTGTCCCGATAGAAGTCGGTCTGGGTGTCGAGCAGGTAGTACGCGATGTAGACCGTGACCATCATGAACAGCTCGCGCTGCCGGCGGTACACGGCGCAATAGGCGCCGCCAAGCAGCAGCACCAGCGTGGGCAGCACGTTGAACAGGGAGGTGAAGAATACGTTGAGGTCTTTCACATACGCGGCCCCTAGCCCCGACAAGAGCAGGCACAGCGAAGGCAGGAAATGGCTCGCGCGTACAGCGGATAAACGAAACAAGGGAATCTCCAACCCGGCAGACCGATAATGGCATTGTGCCGTTAATGTATCGGCTGCGAGCGGGAAATGATGAATCGGAAGGAAGATGGCGTGAAGGCGGCTAGCATGTTTGAGCTTTGCAGTGCCACGCGAAGCGTGCGCTTGGGGTCTTGTGGCGCGGCGGATATCGAGCGC
>JAQZAY010000454.1 GCA_029239415.1 Pseudomonas sp.
CTCGAGCAACAGTTGGCTGGCGGCAGCCTGGCCCTGGGCGAGCCCTTCGGCCAGGGCCGCATCACGCGCCTCGAGCGCCTGCTGCGTACCACGTTCGACGATTTGCGCGGCCTGCTCGCGAGCTTGCGCCAGAAACGCATGGCCATCGATCCAGTGCTCAGCCTCCTGGGCGCGGACAATGCGCTTGCCGGGCATCAATGCGCTTGTTTCAGTCATCCAGGACTCCTTGGGCAGGCACGTTGAGCTGTACGACCCGTCGCACGATGGGCGGTCCGTAGTGCTCGATACGGGCAGTCACCGGCGCTGCACCGGCGGGCTCATCGACTTTAAGTCGGTACCAGGCAGCCAATGCGCGAGGCTGCTCGGCCAGCCAGGCGTTGACACAGGCCTGGCCATCACGGGCGACCGCCGCTGCGAGCGTATCGAGCGTGGTGGGCATTTCATGCGCGGCGACCGGGCATGCCAGGGTGTGTTCGGCCAGCGCCAGATCGAAGAGGGCATCGCCGAAGCGCTCGCGCAGGGCACGTACGGCCGGCGCGCGAATTTCCCGGACAAAGGCATGCGCCCAGAACACCACGCCGCAGCGGCGCGCCAGTTCGCTCAGGTGTGGCGCGCCAAGCGTGGCGACGGGCACATCCGCAGCCTGGGGCGGCTCGATCGCATCCAGCGGCTGCAATCCAAAGCGCTGTTCCAGCATGCGGGTCAAACGTTCGCGCAGCCGCGGCTGGGCAAGCATGGCGTCCAGGGTTGCAGCGGGCAGCTCGAGGTTGTCGAAGCAGGCTTGCAACCGTGCCCGGTGCACATTGTGCAGGGGGCTCGCAACGAACGCGCTCCATCCCTGCTGAGGTACGTCGTCAGGGTCGACGGTCCGCTCGGGTGCGTTCATGTGGCATCCGCCAATGCATAACTGCGCGGCTGGCGGCCGAGCCACAGCACGTAGCCCAGGGCACCTGCCAGCGCGACGATGGTCAGCAGCATCAGGCCCAGAAGCAGCCCGGCGCGGGTCTCGCTGCTTTCCAGCACCCAGATGCCCGCGACCGAAGCCAGCGCGGGCGCCTGGTTCGCCGCATCGCGAGGGGCGACTTGCACGGGAATGACCGACACCCCGTCGTAGCCGAGTCCGGAGATACCGTTGGCTACCAAGGTCTTGATCTGCGGTATCAGCGCGTTGATATCCAGCCCCGCTTCGTGGCGGACGAACACCGACGCCGAAGACGGTGTGATGTTGCGCTTGAGCAAGTCATTGTCCGGCAGTACCACATGCACCCGCGCCGACACCACGCCGTCGACCTGCGAAACGGTATGCGCCAGCTCCTCGCTCAATGCATAGATCAGCTGCGCCCGCTCCTGGGTCGGCGACGACACCAGGCCATTGCTCTTGAACACCTCGCCCATGCTGGCGAACGTCTGTTCCGGCAGTCCAGCCTGTTCCAGGATCGATACGGCTTCGGCGAAGCGGTCCTGCGCGACGTTGACGGTCAGGCGTCCGTCCTTTTGCACCACCCGATCGGCGGGGATGCCTTTGTGCAACAAGGCGGCAACCATGGTATTGGCTTCACGCTCATTGAGATTGGTGTACAGCTGGGTCTTGCATCCCTGGACCAGGCAGGCGAGCAGCACGATGGCAAGCAGGCGACGGGTCGAGCGAAGCATCGGCAGGGCCGAGAGAGCGTTCATCATTGGCCCTTGAGCAAGGTGTTCGCAGCGCCCGATACCTGGGTAGCGCCGCGCACGACCATCTGCGTCTCGATGGAGTGATCGAACATCAGGCTCAGCGAATCGACCACCTTCTGCAGTTGTGGGTCGGCAGCGGTGTGCGGCGCGGTCGAGCTGCCTGCGACGCTGTCGGCCTGATGGGTACCCAGGTCGGCTGCACGTTCGGCAAAGCGTTGGGTGCGATTGAAGAATCCGTCCAGATTGTCCAGGACACCGGCCCCCAGTTGTGCGGGGCTGGTGCCTGTGGTCGCGACAGCGGGTTGCTGGGCCATATGTTCGAACAGGTTCTGCGATACCTGGCCAGTGCCCGTGGTGTCGACGATCGGTGGCTGTGCCGGTACGGCATTGGCAGCAGTAGGCAACATGGTCAGGCTCCTGTTCGGCAATAAGGCGGGTCAGCGCGACGCGATCACTCGTCGGACATGGCTTCGTTCAGCATTTCATTGGCTTTGGGCATGATGATCATCTGGCCCGCCACGGTGACTGCACCGCTGACCAACTGGTCGGTGAACTCGGCGTCGGTCAGCTCGGTAGAGCTGTCGAGGGCTGCATTGAACTGCGCTTCGCCGTCGCTTGCGGCGGAAGGGTCGAGGGTTGGATCGATAGCCGTTGTAGCCATGGTCGTACTCCTTGCTGATGCGCCCGAGGGCGAGGGGTGAACTCAGTTGAGGCCCGACACCACCTGGGTCTCGGCGCCGCCTCGAAAGATCCGCACGCTGGCGTGGGCAGTGGGCGCGGCGGTAACGGGGCGTGGTGAAGGACGCAGGGCGGCGAGCTGGTTTTCGATCAGGCTCAAGTAACCGGGCGGTCCGGCGGCCAGCACCTTGCGCGCTGGCGCATCGATCGCCAGGCGACTGCGCACGCCGCCAGTGAGCAGGGGCGTCAGCGCGCGTTGCACCGCCACCGCAGGCAGGGCGTGGGTATCGAAAGTGCGGGCGAGGGTGTTGCGGGCGCTGTCGATGAACAAGGTGCTGCCATCGAAGTACCAGCTCAAACCGTTGGCGGCGCTCAGCGCGGCCAGAAATTGGCCGGCACTGTCGCCGCGAACCTTGCCGCGGACCTTGCCCTTGACGCCGTCGGCAATGACGACGGCGAATCCCAGGTTGCTGCCCATTTCCTCAAGCGCGCCACGTACGTCCTGGTCGATGACCAGATACGCGTAGGGTCGGGCAGTCCAGGCAGCTTCGGCGGGCGGCTCGGCCCACAGGGTGCCGTGATAGCCCGCCAGGCCAACGATCAATAACGCGCTGAGCAGCCATAGTTGGCTGCGCAACGGCTGGTTGGACATGCAAGT
>JAQZAY010000455.1 GCA_029239415.1 Pseudomonas sp.
TCAATCAACAGGTTGACCGGAAACTCTGCCAGTACTGCGCTCAACATCAGCTCCCTTGATTGGCTGACCACATCACCGGCAAAAAGTCCCGTGCAATTGCCAGCGGTCAGGTCGAACGGCAGAATGACCCGCGTGTCGCCCCATTGCTCTTTCGAGATCCACGGTATCGTCGCCTCCTCCAGCAGCGGGCTGGCCAGACGCGGCATGACCACGATCGCGCGTGCCTCGTCGCCCACTCGGGCAAAGGCCAAGACGCGGTCGGCATGCCGGCCTTCGACGGCCAGCGGCACGTAGTCACCGCGTGCGAACAGCTGCGGATGACGGCGTCGGCAGTCCAGCACGCGTGCGATCAGGGTCTGCTTGATGTGCCCGTCCCGCCAATGCTCCAGCAGGGTCGGCAACGGCGTCTGCTGTTCGAGCGACGCCTCCCGGGCGGGGTAGTCCACGGGGCGACGGTTGTCCGGGTCGACCAGCGTGAGGTCCCAGTATTCGTTGCCCTGATACAGGTCCGGTACGCCCGGCACGGTCATGCGCAGCAACGTCTGCACCAGGCCATTGAGTGCGCCCGCGCTGTCGATCGAGTGCGCAGCGTCCGCGATGGCCTGGCGCAGAGCCGTTTGTCCGGCATCGAGCAGCAGGGCATCGATGTAGGCCGCGCAGAGGCCTTCGTAGGTCTCGTTTGCCGCACTCCAGCTGCTGCGCAGCTTGGCTTCGCGCAGGGCCTTCTGCTGCCATTGACGCAACCGCTCGGCGTACTGTTCGAGCGCCGGCTGGTCG
The DNA here is from genome assembly GCA_029239415.1 of Pseudomonas sp. The sequence goes on from JAQZAY010000455.1 coordinate 778, forward strand.
TCGAAGGCCAGTTCCAGCGGCCAGCTGGCGAGCAGGGTCTGGAACAGCAGCATCTCATCGCCCGGGCTGGGCGCCGGTCCATCGTCGAGGTCCTGACGCAAGGGTGCGGCCAGCGTGCGCCACTGCTCGACACACTGGGCGAACCACTCGCCACGTTCGCTCACCACGGCCAGGCGTGCCCGGCAGTCTTCGCCACGCTTGTGGTCATGGGTCGCCGTGGTCAGCAAGTTGTCCGGAAAATCACGCAGGCGCCGCTGGGCTTCGTCGTTGAAGTGAGCAGGGTCGGCGCTGAAGATGTCCGCCTCGAAACCCACGTCGTTGCGCGACAGCAGCCGCGCCGAGCGATAGAACGCCGTGTCCTCGACCGCCTTGGCCGCGCTCGGTGCAGTCAACTGCTGGAAGCGCACGCAGGCGTGGCGCAAGCGTTTGCGCGCACGACCTGGCGGCAGGCTGCGCCAGCGCTGGCCGCCCAGCCAGCGCTGCAGCTGCTCGAGCATGGGCCAGTCGTTTTCACTGAGGCTTTCCCGGGCGCCGTTCACAGCCTGCTGGAAGAACGGCTCGTCTTCGGCCGGACGGCCCAAGGCGTTGATATAGGTCCGGTAGACCGGGTAGTGCTCGACCAGCGCCATCAGCGTGCGGCGAATGGCGCCCAGGGTCAGGTCGCGGGTCATCAGGTCGTCGCGCGCCACGGCCAGCAAGGCCTGGGCGACCGATTCGAAGTCGCCGGCCAGGGTGCCATTGAGCACCAGGTTGCGCGCTTGACGAACCTCTTCCTCGAACGCCGGGCGCTCGCTGACGCGGTGCCACAACTCGGTGAGCGGCGCTTCTCCGGCAGGGTCATGCTGCAACAGCGAGACCTGGTTCATGAATTCGTAGCCAGTGGTGCCATCCACCTGCCAGTCCGTGTGAACGTGCTCGCCGCTGCCAAGGATCTTCTCGACGTAGATCGGGAAATGATCCAGTGTGGCCTCGGCAGGACGTGTCGCCAGCAGGCCCTCGACACGACGGCGTAGCTTGCGGCAATAACCCCGAGGATCGGCCAGGCCATCGATGTGGTCGATGCGCAGGCCGTCGACCAACCCACGCTCGATCAACTCGAACAGCTTGGCGTGGGTCGCTTCGAATACGGTCGCGCGCTCGACCCGCAGGCCGCCCAGCTCGTTGATGTCGAAGAACCGCCGCCAGTTGATGTCGTCGGCTGCCGTGCGCCAGCTGGCCAGGCGATAGGTCTGGCGTTCGAGCAAGGCGTGCAGGCGCTGGAAGCCAGCGTCGGTACGGCTGTCGAAGACGGCTAGGGTCTCGTCGAGCGTGACGCCGTTACGGACCGCTTCAGCCAGCGCCTGGTGCAAGGGCGCGGCCTCGGCCAAGGGGTCGGTGCTGTCACGCAGCGCCGCGAAGCGCTCACCCAGCGTCTGCAACTCGGCCGACGAGCTATGGCCCAGTACCCGACCGTAATCCAGCGGACAGATCGGGAAGCGGTGTTCGTAGTGTTCGATCTCCAGCACGCCATGCTTGGCATCGAAGGTCAGCGGAATTTCGCCGTCCTGAAGCGCCTTGCCATAATCGTTGCCGAGAAACGGCAGCAACAGCTGGCCTTCCATCAGCGGGTCGCTGGAGTGCCATTGGATGTCGAAGAATTCCGAGTAGGGGCTGCGTCGGCCCCAGGCCAGCAGGCTCTGCCACCAAGGGTTGTCGGCACCGCCCACGGCCATGTGGTTGGATACGGTGTCGAGCAGCAGCCCCATGTCGTGCTTGCGCAGGGCGGCCACCAAGCGTTCCAGGGCCGCCTCGCCACCCAGTTCCGGGTTCACCCGGGTCGGGTCCACCACGTCGTAGCCGTGCCGGGAGCCGGCGCGGGCGGTAAGGATCGGCGAAGCGTAGACGTGACTGATGCCCAGACGTGCGAAGTAGGGCACCAGAGGGGTCGCGTCGTCGAGGGTGAAGTCACTGTGCAGCTGCAAGCGAATGGTCGCGGTCAAGGGCTTCACTGGTCGCGCTCCCAGGCTTGTTCGCGGGACTGCGCGATGATCTCGAGGCGCCGCGCGGCATGCGGATCGTCAAGCACCTCGCGGGCCTTTGCGTCGAAGCGACGACGCCAGTTGGGGTGGCCCTCGGTGGTGCCGGGCAGGTTGGGTTGCTCTTCGTTGCCCAGCAGGTCTTCCAGGGGAAGCAAGACGAGCGGTGCCTGGGTATGGCCGATGTAGCGAATGGCGGCGTCGATCATG
>JAQZAY010000456.1 GCA_029239415.1 Pseudomonas sp.
GCACGAAGCCACCGAAGCCCTGGAACTTGAACTCGACCCCGGCCTGGACCGGCTCGACGAGTTCCAGGCCGCCGTGCTCGAAGAGCAGGCGCGCGATGCCGTCAGCCTGCGGTCGGTACCGGCCCCCCTGATCGTATCGGTACCGGAATCGGAGCCGGCGCCATTTCAGGCCGCGCCGGCACCTATGCCGGTCGCCGATCCGTTGCCCACTGCCGAGCCCGAACGCGTCTCGCCCGTGGCCGACGTGCATCTGCCAGCGGCTGGCACGCGCCCCTTGCTGGCGGCGGTCGATGGCCGCCCCAGCTGGGCCGCCGAGCCGTTCGAGTGCCTGCTGTTCGACGTGGCCGGCCTGACCCTGGCCGTACCGCTGGTGTGCCTGGGTTCGATCTACGCATTGGCCGGCCAGACCCTGACGCCGTTGTTCGGCCAGCCTGACTGGTTTCTTGGCATCCTGCCCAGCAACAGCGGCAACCTGAAGGTGCTCGACACCGCGCGCTGGGTGATGCCCGACCGCTATCGCGACGACTTTCGCGACGGCCTGCAGTACGTGATCTCGGTGCAGGGCTACGAGTGGGGGCTGGCCGTGCATCAGGTCAGCCGCTCGCTGCGCCTGGACCCCGGCGAGATCAAGTGGCGCAGCCAGCGCGGCCAGCGCCCGTGGCTGGCAGGAACGGTCATCGAACACATGTGTGCGCTGCTGGACGTCGCCGAACTGGCCGAGCTGATCGCCAGTGGCGGCGCACGGCATCTGCGCGCGGTGGACTCGGCGCCGGGCAAGCGCACCGCTGCCACCATCACCAACACTGTCATCAAGAATTGAATGAACACGCCGCCGTCATGGCATTTGAGGGGTTAGTAGCATGAAGAAGTCGTCTGCCCAAGGTTCCGAAGATCCGATTCTGCAATGGGTCACCTTCCGCCTGGACAATGAAACCTACGGCATCAATGTGATGCAGGTGCAGGAGGTATTGCGTTACACCGAGATCGCGCCGGTGCCCGGTGCACCCAGCTACGTGCTGGGCATCATCAACCTGCGCGGCAACGTGGTCACGGTGATCGACACGCGCCAGCGGTTCGGTCTGCAGTCCAGCGACGTCAGCGACAATACGCGCATCGTCATCATCGAGGCCGACAAGCAGGTGGTGGGGATTCTGGTCGACAGCGTCGCCGAAGTCGTCTACCTGCGCCAGTCGGAAGTCGAGACCGCCCCCAACGTCGGTAATGACGAGTCGGCCAAGTTCATCCAGGGCGTGTGCAACAAGAACGGCGAGTTGCTGATTCTGGTCGAGCTGGACAAGATGATGTCCGAGGAAGAGTGGTCCGAGCTGGAGAATATCTGAGTGATCTTCGAGGTCGCTGTAGTCCTACTGGCGGTGCTGTGGGTCGGAACGGTGTCGTTGTTCCTGTCCTATCAGAAAAGCCAGCGCCAGTTGGCTGCCGAACAGGCGGCTGGCGACGCGCTGCGCGATCAGCGCCTGCGCGAGCTGAGCAAGCGCCTGGACGACTACCAGAACCTCAACGTGCGCCTGGGCGAGGCGTTGCACGAACTGCGTGCGGTGGTCGGGCCATTGCCTGAGAAGCTGGCGCAGCTCGAGCAACGCGACCCCGGCAGCCTGTCGTTCGCTCAGGCTGGCAAGCTTGTGGCCATGGGCGCCTCGGTGGACGAGCTGACCCAGGCCTGCGGCTTGACGCAGGCCGAGGCCGAGTTGATGAGCAAGCTGCACCGCGGTTGATTCGATCCAGGCCTTTACCTGCCACCCCGGTGCGGTCGCGGTGCCCTCGTGACGCCTTTCTCAGGTAGAGGCCCAGCTGGGGTTCATGCCCAGCGCCCGTAGGGTGTCTTCGCGTTGCCGCAGGCTGGCAGCGGCCAGCGGCGGCACCTCGTCCACCCTCTGGCGACCCTGTATCAGAGCCTGAAAATGACGCCGCTCCAGGTCGTTAAAGCACGAGCGCGCGTGCAAATGCGACGGCCTGGGCGTTGATGGAGAGATCGTTGGTGTGCATGGAGGGCTCCAAGGCCTGCTGTAGAGGCCCTGGAGGTTGGCGTTGGCGAAGACCGCATGCGCGGTGATTATGTAGGCGTGATGCGGATCACGTGTGGGTCCAGCTCAAGTTGCTGCCGACCTGGGAAAAGCGAGACAGCGGCGTCAGTGCGTTGGCCGCCTCGAAGTACCCGGACCAATTGAGCACCCCTGTTCTGTCCCGCACCGGCAGTGCCGTGATGTTCCATACTTCGCGGTACTGCGCCAGTTCGAGCAGCCGATCGGTGATGACTTCGTTGAGCACGCCCGGACCGCTGATGTGACTCAAGGCTATGGCATAGCGATGGAAGCCTTCGAGATCCTGCAGGGCATCCGGACGGCTGTCATAGAAGTCCGGGTGCGCCTCGAAGCGCTCCAGCAACTTGTCCGATATCGCATTCAGGGTCGGGTTGCCTGGGTGGCTGCCGATCATGCTGTTGTTGTATTGGATGTTCATGTCCAGGGTTTCGTTGGACAGCGGTACGGAGAGAATCAGGCCTCGGTCCGAGGTCTCCAATGGCACGTTGTCGATGTGCTCGGCGGGCTGTCCGAGCGGGGTTCTCTCCCCAGGCTGCAGGATGCTGTCATCCATGTCCATGTACAGCCCGCCCTGGCTGTAGAGCACTCGATAACGCAGCACGTCCGAGGCCGAAGCGAAGTTGGTGCCCGCACCGCCATTGCCGTCGATGGCAGCGTGGTACTGACGGTAGTAGCGGCTGTGCTTGAATTCAGCGTAGAACGGTTGGGACTCCAGGGGCAGGGCGTCCATGGATGGCGCGTACTTGGTCAGCAACTGTACATTGCGCGCATAGGCCTTGGGCGAGGCGGTTGAGAGGTACAGCTGGTACGTGTAATCGCTTTCGAGCAACAGACCCGCGTTGCGGCCCACATTCTCCAGAAGCGTCTTACTGATCACCTTGTTGCCTACCCAGATGCAGGAGATCGACTTCGGAATGGGCTTCATCGAGGGCGGACGCAAT
>JAQZAY010000457.1 GCA_029239415.1 Pseudomonas sp.
TATCCATAACCTCTTTCGAAAGGACGCAGCCCGGCTGATTCGACCGGGCCATCACTGAGTTAACCGCCATTGGTCTCGCTTGTTGTAGGAAAGTTCATCACTGAGGGAAGGATTTCTTATTTAAATATAGGCGACCGCTCATCTTTTGCAGTTGCCTGGGGGACGAGTAGCTGATATCTGTACGCATAACCAGTGTTTCAGCATGCGTGGCGCTTTTCCCCGTGACAGCCAATCCCCTCGACGACCCCTTTTATTACCTGAACAACTTCCAGCGGGTCCTCGCCTGGTTGGCGCAACGCTATGCTGACGTGTTGAGCGTCGAAGAACAGCGGTTTATCGAAGATTTCATCGCCTTGCCGCGTCCGGCTCAGGGCTTGCTGGTGCGGATGGTAATGCGCAAGGGCCGGCACTTTCGTCACACTAAACTGCGCTACGCGGAAATTGGCGACATCGCCGACGCCGTGGCGCCGTTGTTGGTGCTGGGCTGGGTCGAAGAGCAGGCTTGCCTGAGTGTCGTCGAACTGTTCGAGGTGCTGCTCAAGCCGGAAATACTCCTGTGTCTCGGGCATCTGATCGAGCAACCCAAGGCACGCAAATCCGCTTGGTTGCAGGCCCTGATTGATCAGGACGACCAGCCACAACCGTTCCGCGCCTGGTGTCCGCAACTCGAAGAGCGACTGTACAGCGTCACCGTGATGGGGCTGTGCGACCGCTTGCGGCTGATGTTCTTCGGCAATCTCTATCAGGACTGGTCGGAGTTCGTCCTGGCGGACCTGGGTATCTTTGTCTATGAAACCGTCGAGTTCAGCACCGAGTCCCGGGGGTTGCGCAGCCGCGAGGACATCGATGCCTGTGTGTTCCTGCATGAATGCCAGCAACGCTTCGACGCCGGCGAACCGCTCGAACCGATCATCGCCCGGATCAATGCCCTGGAGCTGGACAATCCCTGGCTGGAGCTGCGCCGGGGCAAGCTGTTGTTCCAACTAGGCCAGCATTGCGAACGCATTGGGGATTTTGCCCTGGCGCTGAATCTCTATCGCGGTTGTACCTACCCCGGCGCGCGGCTGCGAATGATCCGGGTGCTGGAGCGCATCGGCGAATACGCCCTGGCCCTCGAACTGGGCGAAACAGCGGCCCAGGCGCCGCAAAGCGCTGCCGAGCACCAGGCCTTGCTCCGGATCGTGCCCCGACTGCGGCGCAAACTGGGCGGGCCGCCAGTGGCGCGCGCCGTGGCCAGGGAGGTCGAGCGACTGGACTTGCAACTGCCGCGTGTCGATCCGACATTGTCGGTGGAATATTACGTCCAGGCTCATCTGCATGACGAAGCCGCCCCGGTGCATTACGTCGAGAACAGCCTGGTCAATTCGCTGTTCGGCCTGTTGTGCTGGCCGGCGATTTTCGCGCCGCTGCCGGGGGCTTTTTTCCACCCGTTCCAGCGCGGGCCGGTGGACCTGCTGAACGAAGATTTTCATGACCGTCGCGCCGAACTGTTCGCGGCGTGTTTCGCCGAGCTGGACGACGGGCGCTATCGGCAGACCATCCGCCGACGTTACCTGGAAAAATGGGGCGTGCAGTCGCCGTTCGTGTTCTGGGGCGCGCTGTCTGAAGAACTGCTGGACCAGGCGCTCGACTGTCTGCCGGCCGAACACCTGAAGCACTGGTTCGGTCGCCTGCTGCTGGACATCAAGGCCAACCGCGCCGGCATGCCCGACCTGATCCAGTTCTGGCCGCAGCACAAGACCTATCGCATGATCGAGGTCAAAGGCCCCGGCGATCGCCTGCAGGACAACCAACTGCGCTGGCTGGAGTTTTGCCATGAACACCGCATGCCTGTCGCCGTCTGTTATGTGCAATGGGCGGAGCAGGGCGCGTGAGCGAGGTGCCGGGCTACAGCATTGCCGTGCGGGCGTTATGCGAGTTCACCGCCAAGGTCGGCGATCTTGACCTGCGTTTCACGCCGTCACCCACCGCCCTGGAGGGTATCGTCGGCCACCGTACCGTGGCATCGCGGCGCCAGGAGGGTTATCAGGCCGAAGTCAGCCTGGAAGGCGTCTACCAGACCCTGAAAGTCAAGGGCCGGGCCGACGGCTACGATCCGGCCCGCAATTGCCTGGAAGAAGTGAAGACCTATCGCGGCGACCTGAGCAAGCAACCGGACAACCACCGCCAGTTGCACTGGGCCCAGGCGAAAATCTATGGCTGGCTGCTGTGCAACAAGTTGCAGTTGCCGCGCATCGACGTTGCCTTGGTGTATTTCGACATCGTCAGTGAAAAGGAGACCTGCCTGACCCAAAGCTGCGAGGCCTCGCAACTCCAGGCATTCTTCGAGCAGCAGTGCGCACGGTTCCTGATGTGGGCCAAACAGGAAATGCGCCACCGCCAGGCGCGCAACCTGGGCGCCCAGGCGCTGACGTTTCCCCACGCCGGCTTCCGGCCGGGGCAACGACACCTGGCCGAATCGGTGTTCAAGGCGGTCAGCACCGGTCGTTGCCTGATGGCCCAGGCGCCCACCGGCATCGGCAAGACCGTCGGCACCTTGTTTCCCATGCTCAAGGCCTTGGCGCCGCAACGCCTGGACAAGGTGTTCTTTCTCACGGCGAAAACCCCCGGGCGCCGGCTGGCTCTGGATGCGGCCCGGCTGATCACCGACCACGCCCCCGCGATGCCTCTGCGGGTATTGGAAATGATCGCCCGGGACAAGGCTTGCGAACATCCGGACAAAGCCTGCCACGGCGAATCATGCCCGCTGGCCCGTGGGTTCTATGATCGCCTGCCGCAGGCCCGGGCGGCGGCGAGCCAGGTCACGCTGCTCGACCAGGCGGCGTTGCGCGATATCGCCCTGAGCCACGAAATCTGTCCGTACTATCTCAGCCAGGAAATGGCCCGCTGGGCCGACGTGGTGGTGGCGGACTACAACTACTACTTCGATTTCAGCGCCTTGCTCTTCGGCCTCGCCCAGGCCAATGGCTGGACGGTCGCGACCCTGGTGGACGAA
>JAQZAY010000075.1 GCA_029239415.1 Pseudomonas sp.
AGACCAACCGCCTTTGCCCTCGCGCTGGGTCGTGAGAGAATGTGCGACTCTTTTGTTCCCTTCCAGATGGTTAATCACGCGTCTATGACTGCACACCTTATCGACGGCAAGGCGATCGCCGCCACCCTGCGTCAGCAGATTGCTCAACGTGTCGTGGAGCGTCGCCAGCAGGGCCTGCGCACGCCGGGCCTGGCTGTGATCCTGGTCGGCACCGACCCTGCTTCCCAAGTCTATGTCTCGCACAAGCGCAAGGACTGCGAGGAGGTGGGCTTCATCTCCCAGGCTTTCGACCTGCCCAGCGAGACCACGCAGCAAGCCCTGACCGACCTGATCGATCGTCTCAATGCAGACCCGGCTGTCGACGGCATCCTGCTGCAACTGCCGCTGCCGGCACACCTCGACGCCTCGCTGCTGCTCGAGCGCATCCGCCCGGACAAGGATGTCGACGGTTTCCACCCCTACAATGTCGGCCGCCTGGCCCAGCGCATCCCGCTGCTGCGCCCCTGCACGCCAAGAGGCATCATCGCCCTGCTGCAGAGCACCGGCCAGGACCTGTATGGCCTGGATGCCGTGGTAGTGGGCGCCTCGAACATCGTCGGCCGCCCGATGGCCATGGAGCTGTTGCTGGCCGGTTGCACCGTGACCGTGACCCACCGCTTCACCAAGGACCTGGCCGAGCACGTGCGTCGCGCCGATCTGGTCGTGGTGGCCGCCGGCAAGCCCGGCCTGGTCGAGGGCGAATGGATCAAGGAAGGCGCGATCGTCATCGACGTGGGCATCAACCGCCAGGAAGACGGCAAGCTGGTGGGCGACGTGGTCTACGAGACCGCCCTGCCCCGCGCCGGCTGGATCACCCCGGTGCCGGGTGGCGTGGGGCCGATGACGCGGGCTTGCCTGCTGGAGAATACGCTGTATGCGGCTGAGGAGCTGCACAAGTAAGCGGCGCTCCTTTGAGGTGTGCGCTTGATTCTTGTGGCGCCGCGCAAATCGAGCGCCGCCCGCGCGGCGCTTCGCGGGCAAGCCCGCTCCCACAGGTACGGCGCTGCTCTCAGGCCTGCGCTGTACCTGTGGGAGCGGGCTTGCCCGCGAAGAGGCCGGCCCTGACACAGCGGATTCATGGACCGGCAGAGTTGAGCCGGACCCTGGAATCCAGCCTTGCGCTCACTTCCTCCCCGCCTCCCACGACTTCAGCAACTCCGCATACCCCACCGTCTCCCCCTTCGGCTTCTCGTTGGCAAGCTTGGGCTTCGGCGCGCCCGGCTGGTCGAACCAGTACTGGGCATCACGCTCCGGATTCAGCTTCGGCGCGCAGGTGGCCTGGGCCTTGGAGCGCTCCAGTCGCTCCAGGATCCGGTCCTGGTCCCGCGCCAGGCCATCCAGCGCCTGCTGCGGGGTCTTCTCGCCACTGGCGACCTCAGCAATATGACTCCACCACAACTGCGCCAGCCGCGGGTAATCGGGCACGTTGGTGCCGGTCGGGGTCCACTGCACCCGCGCCGGGCTGCGGTAGAACTCCACCAGCCCGCCCAGCCTGGGCGCAAGCTCGGTCATGGCCTGGGAGTTGATGTCCGATTCGCGGATCGGGGTCAGGCCGACGATGGTCTTCTTCAACGACACCGTCTTGGCGGTGACGAACTGCGCGTACAACCAGGCGGCCACGCGCTGTTTCTCCGGGGTGGACTTGAGGAAGGTCCAGGAACCGGTGTCCTGGTAGCCCAGCTTCATGCCCTCCTCCCAGTACGGGCCCTTGGGCGAGGGGGCCATGCGCCACTTCGGCGTGCCGTCGGCGTTCATCACCGGCAGGCCGGGCTTGGTCATGTCGGCGGTAAACGCGGTATACCAGAAGATCTGCTGTGCGATGTTGCCCTGCGCCGGCACTGGCCCAGCCTCGGAGAAGGTCATGCCCTGGGCTTCCTTGGGCGCGTAGGCGCGCATCCAGTCGACGTACTTCTGCGTCGCGTACACCGCCGCCGGGCCATTGGTGTCGCCGCCACGGGTCACGCTGGAGCCGACCGGATGGCAGTCCTCCACCCGGATCCCCCACTCGTCCACGGGCAGCCCGTTGGGCAGGCCCTTGTCGCCGCCACCGGCCATGGAAAACCAGGCATCGGTGAAGCGCCAGCCCAGCGAGGGGTCTTTCTTGCCGTAGTCCATGTGCCCGTACACCCGCTTGCCGTCGATCTCCTTGACGTCCTCGGTGAAGAACTTGGCGATGTCCTCGTACGCCGACCAGTTGACCGGCACACCCAGCTCATAGCCGTACTTTTCCTTGAACCGGGCCTTGAGGTCCGCCCGCTCGAACCAGTCGGCGCGGAACCAGTACAAGTTGGCGAACTGCTGGTCGGGCAGCTGGTACACCTTGCCGTCGGGCGCGGTGGTGAAGGAAATGCCGATGAAGTCCTTGAGGTCCAGGGTCGGCGAGGTGTAGTTCTTGCCCTCGTTGGCCATCAGGTCGGTGATCGACTGGGTCTTGCCATAGCGCAAATGCGTGCCGATCAGGTCCGAGTCGTTGACCCAGCCGTCGTAGATGTTCTTGTCCGACTGCATCTGCGTCTGCAGCTTCTCCACCACGTCGCCTTCCTGCAGCAGGTCGTGGGTCAGGCGGATGCCGGTGATCTCGCTGAAGGCCTTGGCCAGCACCTTGGCTTCGTACTCGTGGGTGGCGATGGTCTCGGACACCACGTTGATCTTCATGCCGCGAAACGGCTCGGCCGCCTTGATGAACCACTTGAGCTCCTGCAACTGCTGCTCGGGGGTCAGGGTCGAGGGCTTGAACTCGCTGTCGATCCATTTCTTCGCCGCATCCTCGTAGGCATCGGCCCTGGCGGTGACATGCAGGCTGCCGAGCACCAGCAGGGCCGCGAGGGTCATCTGTCGCCGGTTCTTGTTGTTGTCGAACATTGCGATCTCCCGTTTGAGTTATTCCATGAGGCGCCGGACACGCACGGCTAGCCCCAGCGCATCACCACCAAGAGCATGGCCAGCGACAGCAGCGAGGCCACCCACAGCGGCCAGTCGCCGAGCCCGACCACCAGCAGGTGCAGGTACGCGCTGGCCAGCAGGCCGATGAACAACCGGTCGCCACGGGTGGTGACGATCGGCAACACTCCACGCCGTGCAACGCACGGGCGGCGCAACTCGTACACGGTCATGCCGAGCAGCAGCAGCCCGATGGCGGAAAAGAACAGCGCCGTCGGCAGGGTCCAGGCCATCCACTCCATCGCCAGGCCTCCTCTACACGCGGCCCAGGGCAAAGCCCTTGGCCACATGGTTGCGAACGAACCAGATCACCAGCATGCCCGGCAGGATGGTCAGCACGCCGGCCGCGGCCAGCACGCCCCAGTCGATGCCCGAGGCCGAGACGGTGCGGGTCATCACCGCGGCGATCGGCTTGGCGTTCACCGAGGTCAGGGTGCGCGCCAGCAAGAGTTCCACCCAGGAGAACATGAAGCAGAAGAACGCCGTCACGCCGATGCCGGAGCCGATCAACGGCACAAAGATCTTCACGAAGAACCTCGGGAAGCTGTAGCCATCGATATAGGCGGTTTCGTCGATTTCCTTGGGCACGCCAGACATGAACCCTTCGAGGATCCACACCGCCAGCGGCACGTTGAACAGGCAGTGCGCCAGGGCCACGGCAATGTGCGTGTCGAACAGGCCGATCGAGGAATACAGCTGGAAGAACGGCAGCAGGAACACCGCTGGGGGCGCCATGCGGTTGGTCAGCAGCCAGAAGAACAGGTGCCTGTCGCCCAGGAAGCGGTAGCGCGAGAAGGCGTACGCCGCCGGCAGCGCCACTGCCAGCGAGATCAGCGTGTTCAGGCACACGTAGTACAGCGAGTTGATGTAGCCGGTGTACCAGCTCGGGTCGGTGAAGATCACCCAGTAGTTGTCGAGGGTGAACGCCTCGGGCCAAAGGGTCAGCCCGCCGAGGATTTCGGCATTGCTCTTGAACGACATGTTCAGCAGCCAGTAGACCGGTACCAGCAGGAAGAAGAAATACAGCAGCAAAGGCAGCGTCTTGCGCAGGTTCATGGCCTAGTCCTTGTCGGCATGGGTCATGGCGGTATAGAACAGCCACGACACCAGCAGGATGATCAGGAAATACACCAGCGAAAACGCCGCGGCGGGCCCCAGGTCAAATTGCCCGACCGCCATCTGCGTGAGGGTCTGGCTGAGAAAGGTGGTGGCATTGCCCGGGCCACCGCCGGTCAGCACGAAGGGCTCGGTGTAGATCATGAAGCTGTCCATGAAACGCAGCATCACCGCGATCAGCAGCACGCTCTTGAGCTTGGGCAGCTGGATGTAGCGGAACACCGCCCAGGCCGAGGCGCGGTCGATGCGCGCCGCCTGGTAGTAGACGTCGGGAATGGCGCGCAGGCCCGAGTAGCACAGCAGCGCCACCAGCGATGTCCAGTGCCAGACATCCATCACCAGCACCGTGACCCAGGCGTCCAGGGTATCGCCGGCATAGTTGTAGCTGATGCCCAGCTCGCTCAAGGTCGCCCCCAGCAGGCCGATGTCGGCGCGCCCGAAGATCTGCCAGATGGTGCCCACCACGTTCCAGGGGATCAGCAATGGAAGCGCCATGATGATCAGGCACAGCGACGACCAGCGCCCCTTGGGCGGCAGGGTCAGGGCGATGGCGATGCCCAGCGGGATCTCGATCAGCAGCACGCAGCCCGAGTAGATGAACTGGCGCAGCAGCGAGTCGTGCAGGCGCGGGTCCTGCAGTACCTGGCGGTACCAGTCGGTGCCGACGAAATAGCGGCTGGACGGGTCGAAGATGTCCTGCAGCGAGTAATTGACCACGGTCATCATCGGCACCACCGCGCTGAAGGCCACCAGCGCGAAGACCGGCAACACCAGCCACCAGGCCTTGTTGTTCGGCACCCGGTTCATGGCGTGGCCTCCAGCAGCAAGTCGTCGACATAGAGCATCAGCCACTGCGCCGGCAGGCTGACCCAGGCCTGCCCGTCGGGCACCGGGCGGTCTTCTCCGAGCCGCGCCTTGAGCATGACACCGCCCAGGTCAAGGGTGAGGATGCGGTAGGTACCCAAATCCTCGATGTCGACCACCCGGGCGCCCAGGGCATCGTCGAGCGGGCGCTCCCAGACCTGCACGAATTCAGGGCGAATGCCCACTTGCACGCGGCTGGCCGACAGGTGCGCCAGGCGCCTGCACAGGTCGGCCGGCAAACCCAGGTGCACACCGGCAAAACCCACTCCGCCCTCTTCGACGCGCACGTCGATGAAGTTCATGCCCGGGCTGCCGATGAAGTAGCCGACGAAGGTGTGACGCGGGCGCTCGAACAGCTCGCGCGGGGTCCCGAACTGGACGATCTGCCCGCCATGCATCACCGCGATCCGCTCTGCGAAGGTCGAGGCCTCCAGCTGATCGTGGGTGACGTAGATCATGGTGATGTTGAACTGCTCGTGGATCTGCTTGAGCTTGCGCCGCAGCTTCCACTTGAGGTGCGGGTCGATCACCGTCAGCGGCTCGTCGAACAGGATCGCCGACACGTCGTCGCGCACCAGGCCACGACCCATCGACACCTTCTGCTTTTCGTCGGCGCTGAGGTTGCGCGCCTTCTTGTGCAGCACCGCCGTCAGGTCGAGCACCTCGGCGATCTCCTGCACCTTGGCGCGCACACGCGCCTGGGCAATGCCCTGGTTGCGCAGCGGGAAGGCCAGGTTGTCGAACACGCTCATGGTGTCGTACACCACCGGGAACTGGAACACCTGGGCGATGTTGCGCTGCTGGGGCGACAGTGCGTTGACCACCTTGCCGTCGAACAGCACCTGGCCCCGGGAAGGGCTGAGCAACCCGGAAATGATGTTGAGCAGGGTCGACTTGCCGCATCCCGAAGGCCCCAGCAAGGCATAGGCCCCGCCCTGTTCCCAGACATGATCGAGCTGGCGCAGCGCGTAGTCATCGCTGGAACCCGGGTGGCGGCTATAGCTGTGCGCCAGTTGCTGCAGGCGGATCTCGGCCATCAGGCGACCCTCGCTTCACGCAGGCCCGGTGCCTGCACCAGCTGGCCCGCCGCATCGAAGACAAACAGCTTGTGGGTGGGAATGAACACCCGGATCGGCGTGTCGACCGGGTACGCATGGACGCCCGGAAGGTGCAGGACCATCCGCCAGTGTTCGTTGCGCACATGCAGGAAGGTTTCCGAGCCACTGATCTCGGCCAGTTCCACCAACACCGCCAGCTCCAGGTCATCGTCGTTGGAGGGCACCAGACTGATGTGGCTGGGGCGTACGCCGAAACGGTACTGGCCATCGCCGATGCGGCGAAGATCGGCATTCATCGCAAAATGCACAGCGCCGGCCAGGCTCACCTCGTTGCCGGCAATGCGCCCAGGGACGAGGTTGATCGGCGGCTCGCCGAACAGCTCCGCAGCCAGGACACTGCCGGGCCGGTGATAGACCTGCGCGGTGGGCCCGCTCTGCACGATGCGGCCCTCGTGCAGGACGGTCGTCGTGCCGCCCAGCGCCAAGGCCTCGTTGGGCTCGGTAGTGGCATACACGGCAATGCAACGGCGGGCGGCGAACAATTCGCGCATTTCCTGGCGCAGCTCTTCGCGCAGCTTGTAGTCGAGGTTGACCAGCGGCTCGTCGAACAGGATCAGCCCGGCATCCTTGACCAGCGCCCGGGCCATGGCGGTGCGCTGCTGCTGGCCACCTGACAGCTCCAGCGGCAGGCGCGAGAGATAGGCTTCGATGCGCAGCATGCGGGCGGTCTCCATGACCCTGCGGCGGATCTCCTGTTCGGCCATGCGGGACTGGCGCAGCGGCGAGGCGATGTTCTCGAACACGCTCAGGGTGGGATAGTTGATGAACTGCTGGTACACCATCGAGACATTGCGCTGGCGAACCGGTCGCCCAGTCACGTCCTCGCCGTCCATCAGCACCCGCCCCTGGCCTGGCCGGTCGAGCCCGGCCATCAGCCGCATCAGGCTGGTCTTGCCCGCCAGGGTACGCCCCAGCAGCACATTGAACGAGCCGGGTTCGAAGCGCAGGCAGGCGTCGTCGATCCACACCTGGCCATCGACACTGCGGCACACATGCTCCAGCACCAGCGACATGGGCTGCCCCTCTTGTTGTTCTCTCCACGCTACAGCCAGAAGCGTGCCAATCACCCCATGAGGGCCGCGCCTGCACGCATTGCGGCTGTCGACATCCGCCAGGACTGCCTCACTGTCCATTGACAATGAACAGTTCTGGACAACACTGAACAGCGGTCGGCAAAACAACAACACCACACAGGACAGGCCATGGCCGCCTCCTCTTCGACCCATGCCCAACTGATCCAGGCCTCCTGGGCGCGTTGCCGAGACTACGGCCTCGACCCGCATGGCGCGCCAGACTTCGACAGCCTCGACCCGGGTGCCCTGCGTGCCTTGCTCGAACGCCAGCAGGCGTTGCTGCACATGACCCGCGAGGAAGTCCTGCCGCAGTACGCGCACCTGCTAGGCAATTCCAGCTACCTGATCATGCTCAGCGATACCCAGGGCTGCCTGCTCGATGCCTGGGGCACCCGGCGCTTCATCGACCCGCGCCAGCAGCATGGCTTCATGGCCGGGGCGCACTGGCGCGAGCAGGGTGTCGGCACCAATGCCATCGGCACCGCCCTGGCGTGCGGCGCTGCGGTGCACGTGGGACATGACGAGCATTACCTTCGCCAGAACCGCTTCATGGCCAGCGCCGCGGCGCCGCTGTTCGACGCCCAGCGAAGGCCCGTGGGCGTGCTGGACGTTTCCAGCGACAGCTACCTGCCCGCCTCGCAGACCCTGGGACTGGTGCGCATGATGGGGCAGAGCCTGGAGAACCGCCTGATCCTGGCGCAGTTCGGCACGCACTGCCGACAGTTGCACTTCAACACCGGACCCAACAACCTCGACAGCCCCTGGGCCGGCCTGCTGGTGTTCGACGAGCGCGGCCAGGTACTGGCCGCCAACCATCGCGCCGACAGCTTGCTGGGACAGAACCCTTTGCAGCGCACCGTGGAGCAACTGTTCCAGACGCCATTGCCACAGCTGCTGGCCCACCCCGAGGCACGTCCGTTCGGCCTGCAGGCTACCGGCCGCAACCGCTTCCACTGCCAGTGGCAGGCGCCGCGCACCGGGAAGCCGGATGCATTCCCTGCCAGGACACAGACACCGAGCGACCCACGGGTCGACAGGGCACTGGCGCAGGCCAGGCTGCTGCTGGAAAAGGACATCCCCCTGCTGGTCCAAGGCGAGACGGGC
Organism: Pseudomonas sp.; assembly: GCA_029239415.1. The sequence continues at coordinate 8,255 of JAQZAY010000075.1, forward strand.
GTGGGCAAGGACCTTTTCGTCAATGCCCTGCACCGTGCCAGCAGCCGGGCCCAGGGCCCGTTGGTGGCGGTGAACTGCGCGTCGATTCCCGCCGAACTGGTGGAGTCGGAGCTGTTCGGCTACGAAAAGGGTGCGTTCACCGGCGCCCACCACAAAGGCAGTCCCGGGCTGATCCGCAAGGCGGACCACGGCATCCTGTTTCTCGACGAGATCGGTGACATGCCGCTGCCGACCCAGGCGCGCCTGCTGCGGGTGCTACAGTCACGCAGCATCCAGCCGCTGGGCAGCGGTGATCCCATCGGCGTGGACATCCGCGTCGTCTCGGCAAGCAACCGCGACCTCAGCGCCGAAGTCCGCGCCGGGCGTTTTCGCCAGGACCTCTACTACCGCATCGCCGGCCTGACCCTGGTGCTGCCGGCGTTGCGCGAGCGCAGCGACCGTCGCGCCCTGATCGAGCAGGTACATGCGCAGTACCGTGAGCCAGACCAGCCGCACGCCCTGGACAGCGCCGTGCTCGACCTGCTGCTGCGTCATCCCTGGCCAGGCAACCTGCGCCAGCTGAACTGCGTGCTGCAAGTGGCCCTGGCACTGGCAGGCACGCGGCCGGTGGGCCTTGAGCACTTGCCCGAGCCCTTCATCGCCGAAATGCCCGGGCCGCCCGCGCCAGGCTGCACGGCCGCGGCAAGCGACCTTGCCAGCCTGCTGCGCTCGGCCCAGGGCAATCTCTCATCCGTGGCCAGGAGCCTGGGCATCAGCCGCACCACGTTGTACAAGCGCTTGCGTGAGCAGGGCCTGGACCCCAGTCACACCGCCGGCTGATTCGTGGCGTTAACCGGATAGCTCAGCGTGCGCGTTCGTCACCTTTAGTCTCGCTGCTCTTTGTCCCTGAGGAGCAGCACCATGCCACATTCATTGCCGCTGGACCTTGCCTCGATCAACCGGCGCCTGCCAGAGTGGCTGCGGCGGGCCACCCCAGGCCAGCGCGCCCTGCTCAAGGCTCGTCTGCGCCAGAGTCATGTCGCCGCGCGGCGGCTGGCGAGCGCCATGGCCACCATTCCCTCGATCGAGGCCTTCAGCCGCCCGCTACTGCGCGAAGCCCTGGCCCGCTGGTACCCCGGCGTGACGCTGCCCGAGGCAGACACCGCGCAGGCATGGATCCGCACTCCTGATAACCCCCACGCCCTTTCATGGCTGGAAACCGCTCTGCAAAACCTCGTCGCCGGCACCTCCGTCTCGCTCTACGCCAGCGCTGATACACCCGAACTGTCGGGCCTGGACAGCACGCTGTTCGTCAGCGGCATCCGCAACCTCGACCTTGGCCAGCGCTACCAGTATGCGCTGAGCGACATCATCGACAATGACCACTTTCGCAGCCTGCTGCGCGAGCAGGACCGCGCCGCTTTTGCCGCCGAGCTTACCGCCGCGCGCCTGCAGGGCCGTATCGACAGCCGTGGCGAGCTGTTGGGCGAGGCGGCATTGGACGGCGCCAGCGAGGTACCGGCACTCGATGGCAGCAAGCGCGTCCTGCAGTGCGGCTACCTGAGCCTGCTCGGCTTCGCCCTGGGCGGGCCCCTGCTGGTACGCCTGGAGCCTGATGGAAAAACCGAGCCCTGTCTGCTCTACCTGCCAGGCGATCCGCAGGGCGCGGTGCGCCAGTACCGCTCGCTGCAAACAGTGGGCAGGGCCTTGACCAGGCGCTTGTGGACTCCGGCGTTCCGGCAGTTTTTCAAGCGCTACGTCAGCCAGGCCGAACAGCCAGCCTTTGCCGCACGGTTGCGCGACACCCTTTACCCGCGCTACCCGTACGCACGGTTGCAGCCGCAACCGCCGGTATTGAAAAAGGGGGAGACCTTCAGCTGGATCAGACGACTCTTCCCGGGGCCTCATGACCTATGGCAGCAGACCCTGGACCAGAACGCCCGTCTGCCGCTGGACTTCACCCTCTGGCGCGGCGAGTGCCTCACCGCGCGCGCACGTGCCCAGGTACAGCGCAGCCTGACCGATGCAGCCCGCCTGGCGGTGCCGGTCGCCCAGCTCGACGCTGCGGCGCGGCAGGCACGTATTCTTGGCTGGCTGGGGGCTGGGCTGAACGTGCTCAACGTGGTCAGCTTTTTCGTCCCGGCCCTGGGCGAACTGGTGCTGGCCGTGGGCGGTGCGCAGATCGTCGACGACTTCCTCGAGGGCGTCCATGCCCTGGATGAAGGCGAGGCCGATGCGGCCATCGCCCACCTCTTCGAGGTGTTCGAGAACCTGCTGCAGTTCGCGGTGCTGGGTGCCGCCCATGCCGCGTTCGAGTCGCCAGGTCCGCTGCAAGGCTGGACCCGCATCGCGGGACCGTCGGGACAGCGGCTGTGGCATGGCGAGCTCACACCTTTCAGCCGCGAGGCGCCTTGGCCGGCGGGTACGCCGGCCAAGGCCAACGGCCTGCATGTCTGGCAGGGCGAGCACTGGCTTGATCTGGATGGCAAATCCCTGCCGCTGGAGTCTGGCAAGGACGGGCGCTGGCACCTGGCCGCGGCCAGGGGGCAACGGCATCAACCCGTCCTGCTGGGCAACGGCGAGGTCCCATGGCGCCTTGAACACGAGCAGCCACTGGCCTGGGACGCGGCCAGGTTGCTGCGGCGGCTGGCGTCCCCTGCAGCCAGCCTCGACGATGAAACACTGTTGCGTGCCTTGCGCAGCAGCGGCCATAGCGAAGCCGCCGTGCGCCGGGTCATGGTCGACCAGCGCCGCGCCCCTGCCCTGCTGCTCGACAGCTTGCAGGCACTGGGCACCCTCCAGGAGTTCGCGGGCGCGCCCGACAATCCCGACGCCCTCGTGCTAAGCCGGGCCTTTCCAAACCTGAGTGGCAGGGCCCGGGCCGAGATCCTTGCCCAGGCCCGCGCCGAGGATCTGGCCCAGCTGCGCCGCACCGGCCGGTTGCCGCTGCCCATCGCCGAGACCGCCCGCCTGTATCTGCGCGAAACACGTCTGAACCGAGCACTGCAGCGGTTCCATCAGGACCAGGGCCCTGCCGGAGACCGCGACCTGCTGGTGTTCGCCAACCTCGAGAGACTGGCTGGCTGGAACGATGCCGTACGTCTCGAGTTGCGGGAGCGGCGCATTGACGGCCCCTTGATAGCGGCGGCGGGCGCTGAGGGCCTGCCACTGAAGACCCTGCTACGCGGTGAGCAGGGCTACGAGCCGCTTGACGAAGCCGGCCTGCCCCTGGCCAGCCCCACGGAGCTCTACCAGGCCTTGCTCAATGCCTTGCCCGACGAGGCGCGCACGGCGCTTGGCGTGCAGATCCACGAGCCGTTGGCGCTGCGCGATGCGCTGTTCGAGCAGGCTTGCAGTGATCGTCGACGCACTGCCCTTCAGCTGGGCATGGCGCCAGTGCGGGCGATGTTCAGGCTACCGACCCGGATGCTTGAGGACGCGCGCATCGGCTATCGGCTGAGCGGACGCGGACCAAGCTGGCTAAACGAAGACGAGCTGTTCGATTCACTGTTTCCCGCCCTTGAACCCGGTGATCAGGCGGCACTGCGCCAGCGCCTGCAACAAGAAGCAGGCACTGACGTTGGCGCTTTCGGCCGCCTGCTGTATCGCCTGCGCGACGAACTGCACCGCCTCGATGCGACGCTCGATGGCTGGATCAATGATGCGTCCGGCGTTGCGCCCGAAGAGGCAAGCCAGCGCCGCGGTGCCCGCGTCGAGGCCGCACATGCCATTCGCCAGGCGTGGCGTCGGCAAAGCCCGCCAGAAGCATTTGGCAACCCGGACTTCGTCGCCCTCACGCTCGATGCCCGCCACCTCGGTCAGTTGCCGCTGCTGCCGGATCCGCTCGTACATGTCAGGCGGCTGACGGTCAATGGCTGGCAAAGCAGCGGGCCTCACAACCTCGGGGCTTTCCTCAGCGCATTCCCGAGGGTGCAACACCTGGACATCGCTGCCAACCTGCTGCGCTTCATCCCTGAAGAAGTGGCTACGCTCACCGATCTGCAATCGCTTGACCTGGCGGAAAACTTCCTGGCACTGGACGACGAGCGCAACCTGGGCGTGCTCACCCAGCTCACCGGTCTGCAGCGCCTGAACCTGACCGACGCCCTCGACGTGCTGCCGGTCGCCACCTTGCAGCGCATGAGCCAGCTTCCCGCCTTGGCCTCGCTGCAACTGGACCTCAACAGCCTGTCGCTGGACGCCGAGCATTTCGAGGCGCTGCGCGAATGGCCGGCCCTCACCCGCCTGAGCCTGGGTTCCAATGACATCACGCTGAACGCCGAAAGCCGCGCCGCGCTGGGCAGCCTCAACCGGCTGGAGGTGTTGTTCCTGGAGGAAAACCCGTTGCAACTGGCACCGGACCTTAGCGGCTGGTGGTCGCTTCGTGAACTGGACCTTGCGCATACCGAAATCAGCCAGTGGCCCGCCGGGCTGCAGGCTTTGCTGGAGCAGGAGCCCCTGAGGCTCGAGCGGCTCGACCTTAGCGGCAATCGGCTGACCGAGGTCCCGGTGCTGCGCGACAGCGCCTTTGCCCGCGCGGTGAATCCGCAAGGCGACCAGGTGATCTACGACTTCGACGCCAACCCCTGGAGCGACGACGCGCTGCGCAACCTGGCAGATGCAGGTTTTCAGGTGGTCCCGCACTTCGACGCAACCGATCTGTGGTACCAGGACCTGCCTCACGACCTTCAGGCCCATCGCACCGCCACCGCCCACGATACGCAGTGGGAGCCATTGTATGCGTTGTTCGATCGCCTGCAGGAGACCGGCGACTACCAGGCCAACCCTGAATACATGCGGGCCCGCCTGACGCGGGTACTGCAAGCGCTCACCCTGCCTGCGCAGGAACAGGGCGACGGGCTCTGGGGGCAGGCCCAACTGCACCAGCAAGTGCTGGATGATATCGAGGATGCCGCGCAAGCCTGCGTCGACCAGGCCAGCCTGCTGTTTCAGGGGATCGAGACCGAGGTCATGATCTGGCGGATCGCTGCCAGTGCCCAGCCCGGCGCAGCCGATGAAGCAGTCGCCCTCGGCGCAGCGGCGGGCCTGCTGCGCCAAGGCCGTCTGGACGAGCGCGTGGCCGAACTGTACAACGCAAGAGTTGCCCGGCGCCGTGCCTTGGCCGATGCCGCCGATGATCACGCACGCCAAGCGGCGCCAACGCTGCATCCAGATGATGACCTGAGTGACGATAGCCTGACCGAGCCGAACTACCTGCTCGATGAAATCGAGATGGCCCTGTATGCACGTATCCAGCTCCAGGCACGCCTGGGCTTGCCGATGCAGCCACAGGACATCCTGTTTGGCGGGCTGGCGCGGTTGAGCGAGGCGACACTGAGCCGGCTCGCGCAGGCCGTGCTCACCGAGGTCGATGCTACACGGCTTGCCGCCTGGGCGAGCGACCAGCGCTTCTGGCGGGCCTGGATCCGGCGCTTGCGCCCTGCCCCGTTCGAAGCGTTCGAGCGCGAATGGAGCGCGGCTTCGGAATACTACACCGAGTTGAGCGAGGCCAGCCCAGGCCCCGCCCCCTACCGCGGGCCTGCGGTACCGGAGCGCTTTATCAGGGCCTTGGAACAGCAGCTAGGCGAGGTGCCAGGCCTGGTCTGGCGTATCGATGGTGTCTTGCAGCGCATCGATCTCGTCTCGAACCGCTATGCCGGCGAAAGCGCATTGTACGAGCAGGCCGGGCAATTGCTGCTGCGCACGCGAGGCGAAGCGGAGCAGGCGCTCTATGTGCAGGTGACCGAAGAAATCATCGCAACGGGCCTGAACCTGGCGATGACTGATTAAGGCAGATCACTGGAGTCTGTTCGCGGGTGTGCCACGAGCAGAC
>JAQZAY010000076.1 GCA_029239415.1 Pseudomonas sp.
AGGAACGCGCTGTTTGCAGGGGCTTCGTGAGCCGTATGTGTAAACCTGCTCATAACTCGCCGCTCTGCGCAGTATTCAACGCATAGAACTCCTGCAACTTGGCCTGCAGCATCTGCTTGTCCGGCAACCGCGTCTGATACTCGGCAATCAGCGCCGGCGACAAGCTACGGTTGAGCGCGTACTCCACCACTTCGTCATCCTTGCTGGCACACAGCAGCACGCCAATGGCGGGATTCTCGTGGGGCTTGCGCTCATCTCGGTCCAGCGCCTCCAGATAGAAGCCGAGCTTGCCCAGGTACTCCGGCTCGAAGCGGCCGACCTTTAGCTCTATGGCCACCAGGCAGTTGAGGCCGCGGTGGAAGAACAGCAGGTCCAGGGCAAAATCACGGCCGCCGACTTGCAGGGGATATTCGGAGCCGACGAAGCAGAAGTCACGGCCCAGCTCGATCAGGAAATCCTTGAGCCGTGCCAGCAACCCCTGATGCAGATCAGCTTCGGCATGGGCGCCGGGCAGGTCTAGGAAGTCGACCATGTAGGCGTCGCGAAACACCTCCAAGGCCGTGGGATGAGATTGTCGCAGCACTGCCGAGACTTTTGCCGGCTGGGTGACGCTGCGCTCGAACAGCGCCGCCTTGAATTGGCGCTCAAGCTCACGTTTTGGCCATCTCTCCTGAATCGCCATACGCAGGTAAAACTCACGCTCTTCCGCGCGCTTGCTTTGGCTGAGGATGATCAGGTTATGAGTCCAGGGCAATTGTCTCACCAGCGGTGAGACTTTCTCGTCATCCCGATAAGCCTCGTAGAACTGGCGCATCCGGAATAGGTTCGGTCGGGTAAAACCACGTAGTCCCGGCTGCGTCCGCGCCAGATGATCAGCCAGCTGACTGACCACGGCATCGCCCCACTCGGCCTGTTCCAGCTTGCGACTGATATACGCACCAACCTGCCAGTACAGCTCGATCAGTTGGGTATTCACTGCCTGTATCGCCTGCTGCCTGGCGCTATTGATCAGCGCGAGCACTTCGTCGAAGCGCTCGTCCGCTGCACTGTGGGGTGTCTTGGGTTCGCTCATGCTGGCAGCGCCTCGGTCATTTGCTTGATGCGGTCGGTTCAGGCCGCGGGGATGTGATCACCAGACAGTCTGGCAAACCCGCCAGTTTGCCCAGCGATGTTGGCGAGACTAGAGCGCTACCGAGGCCATCGCAACGGCTTGAAGCCGGTCTACACATGATTCCGAGATGGCCTACAGGAGAGCAGGAAAAGCTAGTGACTTTCTCCAGCTGCAAGTAAGGAAAGCTCACTAGTCTCTGCAGGAAATATCCTCAATACAGAGCCCTGCCTGCGAAACCTGTATTCATATGCTGACGTTGCGTGGGACGTTCTGGTGATTGCAGGGGCTCCACGTCGCGCAGACGTCGAGCCCTGGCTTGAGGATGCCTCAACGACCCTGTGTCTCGTGCCAGCGCTCGAAGTCACCACTGGCCATCGGCCGCGCCAGGTAGAAGCCCTGCGCCTCGGCACATCCCCATGCCTTCACCTGCTCGAGCACCTCGGCGGTCTCGATGCCCTCCGCAGCCACCCGGTAGCCGAGTTCACCGGCCAGGTCGATCAGGGTCCTGACCAGCAATGCATCCTTCTCGCTGCTGAAGATCTTCTGGATCAGTGTCTTGTCCAGCTTCACCACGGCGGCGGGGATGCGGCTGAGGTAGGCCCAGTTGCTGTAGCCGGTGCCGAAGTCATCGATGGCCACGGTCATGCCCACGCGCCGGGCCCGTTGCAGTTGCTGGTCGACCATCTCGGGGTGCTCGATCAGCACGCTTTCGGTGAACTCGAGCTCGATGCGGGTGGGCTCGACCGCGTGGTTGGCGAGCTCTTCGAGCAGCCGGTCGATGAAGGCGCAGCTTTCCAGGTCGCGGGCGGTGACGTTCATGCTGACGACCAGGTTTTCGATCGGGCAATGCTTGAGGTAGCGGACCACCGAGGCCATGACCCACAGGCTGATGTCGGTGATCAGTGCGGTCTTTTCCGCCAGGGGGATGAACTCGGCCGGCGAGATGGCGCCGAGTACGGGATGTTGCCAGCGCAGCAGGGCTTCGGCCGAGTGGCACTTGCCGGTGGCCAGGTCGATACGCGGCTGGAACTGCAGGCGGAGCTGCTGTGGGTTGGCGAGGGCCTGCGACAGGGAGCTGAGCAGGATGAACGCGCGGCGCTGGGCGGCGTCGACCTCGGGATCGTAGTAGGCCCAGCGCCGCTCGCTGTGCCTGGCTTCCTCGGCGGCGTTGACCAGCCAGCGCAGCCAGTCGAGGTCCTGGCCGCCGATGCGCGACATGGGCAGCACGCCGATGCCGGCATCGAGCGACACGGGGATCCCGTGGCATTCCACGGGCGGCTGCAGCGCCTGCACCAGGTCGGCGCACACACGCTTGACGTCCTGCGTGCTGGGCAGGATGAAGCCGAAGCGGGTCGGGCTGATCTTGTACAACTGCACGCCGCTGCCCAGCTTGCCGACGATCAGGCACTTGACCCGCAGGGTAAGGTCGTGGGCGAAGTTGTAACCCAGCGCCTTGACGATGTCGTTCAGCACCTTGACCGGCATGATGTCGATCGCCAGCAGGCCGCAGTCGCCCTGCTGGGCGAGCAGGCCCTGGACATCGAACTCCAGGCGCACGCGATTCCACAGGCCGGTGGGCTGGTCGAGGAAATTCCTCAGGCGGATACCGGTCAGGATCTTCATCGCCAGGCCGGCGAAGGCGATCAGCGCGGCCAGGTCCGCGTCGTTCATGGCGCGGCGCGGCGCGGTGTCGATCAGGCACAGGCTGCCGATGGCGAAGCCGTCCTCGGTGATCAAGGGGACACCGCAGTAGTAGCGAATCCCAGGGGCGCCGGTGACCAAGGGGTTGGCCAGGAAGCGTGGATCAAGGGTCGCATCGGTGATTTCGAGCGGTCCCTCGCCCAGGATGGTATGGGCGCAGAACGACACGTCGCGCGAGGTGCTGTCGCTGTCCAGGCCGACCTTGGCCTTGAACCATTGCTGGCGCGCGCTGACGATCGAGACCAGGCAGATCGGTACGGCAAAGCGCTGCGACACCATCGCCACCAGCGCGTCGAGCTCGGCGTCGCTGTCCTGCGCGAGGCACATGTCCGCCAGGTTGGCCAGCCGGTCTTTTTCATTGAAGGGAATGGGAGCGCTGTTGGCCATGCGGCACCTGGACTTCAGGGTGGTTAGGAAGAATCTCAGAAAGCAAAACAAGCAGCCATCATTTAGCCATCAAACTTTTTAATGAAACTCGGTCAGGGGAAGACGGTCATGGCATGCCGGCTGTCGGGGCGATGCTGGGGAAAACTCCAGGTTTGTTGCAGGTGATCCTTTCATGGAGATAAATCCGACGGATGGCAAAAGGTGAATCGATTTACTCAGACTATGAAGCTGAATTCCGAGCATCGGCGACTTGTATCAAAACTGTTGTGTGGTGACGGACGTAAGCCTCACTTGTGAGCAGACCGTGGGGTTCAACAAAACTCAACTTTCCAGGGGGACTGGCATCGAACCTGAAACCCCCTCCTCCCAACTGGACGGGGCCTGGTTCGATAACCCATGGAGGAATCCAAGGTGAAGCGTCCGCTATTGCTGCTCTCCTGCCTGACCCTGGCCTTGGCCGGGTGCGTGAATTCGAGCGAAGACCGCGAGGCCCCGCCGTCGACCATGCAGGTCGACCTGCAGCGCTACCAGGGCACCTGGTATGAGCTTGCACGCCTGCCCATGTTCTTCCAGCGCAACTGCGTGCAGTCCGAGGCGCATTACGGTGTACGCGAGGATGGGCGTATCGATGTGAACAACCGTTGCCGTGATGAGGATGGCGAGTGGACCGAAGCCAAGGGCGTGGCCGAGCCTCAGGTGCCGGGCAAGACCGACAAGCTGTGGGTGCAGTTCGACAACTGGTTCAGCCGGTTGCTGCCTTCGGTGACCAAGGGCGAGTACTGGGTGCTGTTCCATGACGATGATTATCGGGTGGCGCTGGTCGGGCATCCGAACCGGGAGTACCTGTGGTTGCTGTCGCGCACGCCGATCGTGAATGACCAGACCCGGCACGAGCTGCTGGCGCAGGCGCAGAGGCAGGGGTATGACACCAGCAAGCTGATCTGGCGGGAGGCGGATTGAGGTTACCTTCGACTACAGCACAATCCGGTCATCCCGCGTCCCGGCGAGGGGGCAGTCCAGGGGCCCGGCGATGCCGGGCCCCTGTGCAGGCTAGCCCAGCGAGCGCGCCACCTGCGCATTGCGCACCGGGTGCCGACGCGAGGAGATGATGCCGAGGAAGGAGATCACCAGCGCCAGGCCCAGGGTCGAGGTGACTTCGGCGCGGTGCTCCTCGGTGAACATCATCACCCCCAGCGCGCAGCTGATGAAGATGATCACTGCCCAGGTCAGCCACGGGAACAGCCACATCCTGAAGTGGATCTCGATGTTCTGGCGCTGCATGCGGTTGCGCATGCGCAACTGGGAGATGGCGATCGCCAGGTACACCAGCAAGGCGATGGCGCCGGAGCTGGCCAGCAGGAACTCGAACACGCCCTTGGGCGCGAAGAAATTGAGGATGGCGATGGCGGCGCCGATCAGGGTGCTGCCGAATACGGCTGCCCGGGGTACGCCGACGCTGGAGGTCTTCTTCAGCATGGCCGGGGCTTCGCCGCGCTTGGCCAGCGAGTACATCATCCGCGAGGCGATGTAGATCGAGGAGTTCATGCAGCTGGCGACCGCGACCAGCACCACGAAGTCGACCAGGAAGGCGGCGTAGGGGATGTTCATCAGCTCCAGCGCGCGCTGGTACGAACCCACCACGGCCAGTTGCGGGTCGTTCCACGGCACGATGGAGATGATCACGAAGATCGACAGCAGGTAGAAGGTGCTGATCCGCCAGATCACCGAGCGCGTGGCCTTGGCGATGTTGCGCGCGGGGTTGTTGGATTCGGCGGCGGCGATGGTCACGGCCTCGGTGCCGATGAAGCTGAACATCACGGTGATGAAGGCGCCGACCACGGCCGACACGCCGTTGGGGGCGAAGCCGCCGTACTGTTCGACCAGCGTGCTCAGGCCACTGACTTCACGGTCGGGCAGCCAGCCCATCAGGGCACTGAAGCCCAGACCGATGAAGCCGATGATCGCCGCTACCTTGAGGATCGCGAACCAGAATTCGAACTCGCCGTACTTGGCCACGCTGAACAGGTTGGTGCCGGCCAGCAGCACCACCGACAGCAAGGCGAAGAACCAGCTGCCCACCTGGGGGAACCAGTTGTTCAGCACGTGCCCGGCGGCCAGCGCCTCGATGGGGATGACCAGCACCCAGAACCACCAGTACAGCCAGCCGATGGAAAAGCCCGCCCAGCGGCCGATGGCCTGGTCGGCGTAGGTGGAAAACGAGCCGGTGTCGGGGTTGGCGACGGCCATTTCGCCGAGCATGCGCATGACCAGGACGACCAGCGTCCCGGCCACGAGATAGGCGATTATGGTGGCGGGCCCGGCGGCCGCGATGGCATGCCCCGAGCCTACGAACAGTCCTGCCCCGATGATGCCGGCAATCGACAGCATCGTGACGTGACGTGGTTTGAAACCTTGCGCAAGGTTACTACCATCAGATCCCACGGTGTTCATTGGTCTTGTTCTCTTTTTGCTGACACAGGAAAGGACGGGCAGGCGTAGGCGAAAGGGCCTCCTTGGAAAGACGGATGATAGACACGCTCGCTCACGCTCTGTTGTTGACCTGGTCACGTTTCAAGAGCGACGCGTGGATGAAATGCGGGGTCCACTTTAAGCCGTGCGGGGCGAAGGGAAATTACTTGAAAACGCCACGGGGCTGTTCGATCACGACAGGTGTGGCCCGGGGCGTTTTTTAGATGGGGCGCGATGTGCACTTTGCTCTGGCAGCGCCGCGCTCGATGTCATGAACACCACGACATTTCAGGACAGGCCAACAAAAAAAAGCCCCGGTCCATGACCGGGGCCCTGTCGCCAGGCGTCTGCCTACGCCTGCCCGGTACGCTCGAAGCGCCTGGCCAGCAACAGGTAAGCGAAGATCGCCAGCACGCCATGGGCGGCGACGAACCAGAGTGCGTTGTGGAACGAGCCGGTGGTGGCCACCACGTAGCCGATCACCAGCGGGGTGACGATGCCGGCGATGTTGCCGATGCCGTTGAACACGCCGCCGCACAGCCCGACCATCTTCTTCGGCGCCACGTCGGACAGCACGGCCCAGCCCACCGCCGCGAAGCCCTTGCCGAAGAAGGCCAGGGCCATGAGCATGATCACCGCGGCGTTGGCGTCGACGTAGTTGGCCAGCACCAGCACGGTGGACAACCCCATGCCGATCACGAACGGCGTCTTGCGCGCTTTCGAAGGGTGCACGCCACGGCTGATCAGCCAGTCCGACAGCAACCCGCCGAGGATCCCGCCGGTGAAGCCGCAGATCGCCGGCAGCGCCGCCACCCAGCCCGCTTCCATGATGGTCATGCCGCGGCCCTTGATCAGGTAGATCGGGAACCAGGTAATGAAGAAATAGGTCAGCGCGGTGATGCAGTACTGGCCCAGGTACACCGCCCACAGGTTGCGGCTGGTGAACAGCTGCAGCACGTCGGCGCGGGTCGGCTTGCTCTTGGGGGACTTGCGCTCCTTCTCCAGGTCGACCAGGGCGCCGCCTTCGCGCATGTATTCCAGCTCGCTGCGCGAAAGCCCCGGCGCGCTGTGCGGCTCGTGGTACAGGCGGAACCACACCACGCTCAGCAGCAGGCCCAGCACGCCCATCCAGACGAACACCTGCTCCCAGCTCAGGGCGTGGGTCATCCAGGCCATCAGCGGGGCGAACACCACCACGGCCATGTACTGCGCCGAGTTGAACAGCGCCGAGGCGGTACCGCGCTCGCGGGTCGGGAACCAGCAGCTGACGATCCGCGAGTTGGCCGGGAACGCCGGCGACTCGACCAGGCCGAGCATGAAGCGCATGGAGAACAGCGCCACCGCCGCCGAGGCGCCAGCCAGCCCCATCCAGCCCACCGTACCCTGCAGCAGGGTGAACACCGACCACAGGATCAGGCTGATGCCATACACCCGCCGCGCACCGTAGCGGTCCAGCAGCCAGCCGCCGGGCACTTGTCCCAGCGCATAGGCCCAGGCGAATGCCGAGAAGATCAGGCCGAGCATGACCGGGTCCAGGGCCAGGTCGGCCAGGACCTCGGTGCCGGTGATCGACAGGGTGGCGCGGTCGGCATAGTTGATGACGGTGATGACGAAGATCAGTGCCAGGACCACAAAGCGGTGGCGACCCACGCTGCTCTGTTCGACCGGTGTGGCAACGGCGGACTTGGTATTCATGATGACCCTCTTGCTTCTCGCGGGAAGCGATTGTTCTTGTCAGGAGGAAAGTGGCGCGGTCGATCAGCCCCGGCCCACCCGGTGCGGCGGCCGCTCGCCGGCAAAGCAGGCGGCCAGGTTGAGCAGGACCATGCGGCCCATCTCCAGGCGTGTCTGCAAGGTGGCGCTGGCGCGGTGCGGCTGCAGGCTGACGTGGTCCAGGTCGCGGAGCGCGGGCGGCACGTTGGGCTCGTCGACGAACACGTCGAGGCCGGCACCGGCGATGCGCCGTTCGCGCAGGGCCTCGACCAGCGCGTCTTCATCGACCAGCTTGCCGCGCGCGACGTTGACCAGGTAACCGTCCGGGCCCAGGGCCTCGAGCACTTCAGCGGTGACGATGGCCTTGCCGTCGTCGGCCGAGGCCGCCAGCACCAGTACGTCCACCGAGCGCGCCAGGGCCGTGAGGTCCTCGACGAAGCGGTAGCCGCTGTCGGGCTGCTCCTGCAGGTCGGTGTAGGCGATGCGCATGTCGAACGCCGCGGCACGCCGGGCGATCGCGTGCCCTACCCGTCCCAGGCCGACGATGCCCAGGTCGATGCCGCTGACCTTGCGTGCCAGCGGCAGGTTGACCCGACCCCACTGGCCGTTGCGCACCAGCCGCTCGCCTTCGCCCAGGCGGCGCAAGGTGGAGATGATCAGACCGATGGCCATGTCGGCGACGTCGTCGGTGAGCACGCCTGGGGTGGTGGTGACGTAGATGTTGCGCGCGGCGGCCTGGCGCAGGTCGACCGCGTCGGTGCCGATGCCGGCGATGGCGATGATCTCGAGCGCCGGGAGCTGGTCCATCAGGGCATTCGACAAGCCCTTGGCACCGCCGGTGACCACGCCGCGAATGCGCGGGCCGACTTCGGCCAGCAGGGCTTGTGGATCGTCATGCTGGTAGAGGCGATGGACGTGGTAGTCCTGCACCAGCGCCTGGTCGATGGCGTCCGGGACGGGCTGGGTAAGCAACAGATCGTTCTTGGGATTGTTCATTGCAGGTGTCCGGCAGTTCGAGTGGGTACATGCCGATGCTAGGACTGCAATCGATACGGGTCTAATATAGATGCTGGATCGAATAATTCAGGAATTGAATCATGGAGCTTCACCACTTGCGTTGCTTCGTCGCCGTGGCCGAGGAGCTGCATTTCGGCCGCGCCGCTGTTCGGCTGCACATGACCCAGCCGCCGCTGAGCCGGCAGATCCAGCTGTTGGAGCATGACCTCGGGGTGCTGTTGCTCGAGCGCAACAATCGCCAGGCACGCCTGACGCCCGCTGGGCAGAACTTTCTTGAGGATGCCCGGCGCGTCCTGCAGACCGCCGAACTGGCCGCACAGTCGGCACGGCGTATTGCCCATGGCGAGGCTGGCCGTCTTACCCTCGGCTTCACTGCCGTCGGGGCCTACAGCATGATCCCGCAGTTGCTGGTGCATGCTGCCGCGCAGTTGCCGGGCATCGACCTGGTGCTGAGCGAACGGGTGTCCAGCAGCCAGGTGCATGCGCTGGAGACCGGCTTGATCGACATCGGCTTCGTGCGTCAGGTGACGCCCAGTGCGCGGGTGGAATATGTGCCGATCAAGAGCGAGCCCTTTGTTGCGGCCCTCCCCGCCGGTCATCCGCTGGCGCGGCGCGAACAGTTGAGCCCTGCGGACTTCGATGGGGAGCCGTTCGTGATGTACACCGACAGCGAAGGCCGGTACTTCCATGACCGCATTGCCAACCTGTTTGCCCGGCACCGGGTGCAGCCGCGCTACTTGCATCAGCTGGGGCAGACGCATTCGATCATCGGGCTGGTGAATGTGGGGCTTGGGTGCGCGGTGGTGCCTGCATCGGCCCAAGCGTTGCGGATGGAGCAGGTGGTGTTCAGGCCGCTGGTGCAGACGGAGCAGCAGGCGGAGATTTTCCTGGCATTCTGCAATGACAGCCCGAATCCGGTGCTGGGGGCTTTTGTGGAGATGACCCAGGGTTTTTTCAGCTAGCCATCAGGTGTGTCGGCTGGACCGGCCTCTTCGCGGGTAAATGCTCCCACCGGTACAGTGTTGCCCTTGCAGCCTGTGCTAGCTGACCCAGGACTCTTACTGTGTGTTGAGCCTACAGGTACAGTGCTGGTCTCAGGGACGGCGCTGTACCTGTGGGAGCGGGTTTACCCGCGAAGGGGTCCTGCGCGTCAGCGCACCAGGCAAGGCCGCTTGTTGTCGAATGCCCACCCAGGCACGAGGAACTGCATCGCCACGCTGTCGTCCCGCGCGCCCAACCCCATGTTGCGATAGCACTCGTGGGCCTTGGCCAATTGGTCTTCATCCAGCTCCACACCCAGCCCCGGACGCTCCGGCACCCGCACATGCCCGTCGACGATGCGCAGTGGCTCGCGGGTCAGGCGCTGGCCGTCCTGCCAGATCCAGTGGGTGTCGATGGCGGTGATCTCGCCCGGCGCAGCCGCCGCGACCTGGGTGAACATGGCCAGGGAAATGTCGAAGTGGTTGTTCGAGTGCGAGCCCCAGGTCAGGCCCCAGTCGTTGCACATCTGCGCCACCCGCACCGAACCCTGCATGGTCCAGAAATGCGGGTCGGCCAGCGGGATGTCCACCGATTGCAGCTGGATCGCATGGCCCATCTGGCGCCAGTCGGTGGCGATCATGTTGGTCGCGGTCGGCAGGCCGGTGGCGCGGCGGAACTCGGCCATCACCTCGCGGCCCGAGTAGCCATTCTCGGCGCCGCAGGGGTCCTCGGCATAGGCCAGCACGTGGTGCTTGTCGCGGCACAGGGCAATGGCCTCGCGCAGCGACCAGGCGCCGTTGGGGTCCAGGGTGATGCGCGCCTCGGGGAAGTGCTCGGCCAGCGCGGTCACCGCCTCCATTTCCTCTTCGCCGCGCAGCACGCCACCCTTGAGCTTGAAGTCGCTGAAGCCATAGCGGTCCTTGGCGGCCTGGGCCAGGCGCACCACCGCCTCGGGGGTCAGGGCTTCTTCATGGCGCAGGCGGAACCAGTCGTTGTCGGCCTCGGCCTCGTTGCGGTAGGCGAGGTCAGTGCGGCTGCGGTCACCTATATAGAAGAGGTAGCCAAGCATCTTCACCGCATCGCGCTGCTGGCCTTCACCGAGCAACGCCGCCACCGGCACGCCCAGGTGCTGGCCCAGCAGGTCGAGCAACGCGGCCTCGACGGCGGTGACGGCGTGCACGGTGATGCGCAGGTCGAAAGTCTGCAGGCCGCGCCCGGCGGCGTCGCGGTTGGCGAAGGTCTGGCGCATGGTGTTGAGCACGCGCTGGTAGTTGCCGATGGGCTGGCCGATCACCAGGGGACGGGCGTCTTCCAGGGTCTGGCGGATGCTCTCGCCGCCCGGCACCTCGCCCACGCCGGTGTTGCCGGCGCTGTCGCGCAGCACCACGATGTTGCGGGTGAAGTACGGGCCATGGGCGCCACTGAGGTTGAGCAGCATGCTGTCGTGGCCGGCCACCGGCACCACGCGCATCTCGAGGACCACGGGCGTGCCGGTATGGACATGGGCGGCGGCGATGGATTCAGGTTGAGTCTGCATGTTCAAGGTCTTGTTCTCCTGCAGGTTCAGTGGGACTGGCTCAAGGCCGAGCGCGGTTTCAGGTCATTGGATTCAGGGGACTTCGGGCCGGTGCGGGCGAAGAACACCACGATGGCCGCCAGTACCGAGGTCGCGGCCAGGCCGTACAGCCCGCCCTGGATCGACCCGGTGTGCTGCTCGAGCAGGCCGAAGGTGGTGGGCGCGACGAAGCCGCCCAGGTTGCCCACCGAGTTGATCAGCGCAATGACCGCGGCAGCGATGCGCGCATCGAGGTAGGCCTGTGGAATGGGCCAGAACAATGCCGAGGCCGACTTGAAGCCGATGGCCGCGAAGCACACCGCGACGAAGGCGAACACCGGCCCGCCGGTGGTGGACATGAACATGCCGGTCGCTGCCACGATCAGCGCGGCGGCCACCCAGGCCTGCTGGAACTTCCAGCGCGCGGAGCCCGCGGCGAAGGCATACATGGCGATGATCGAGATCAGCCAGGGGATCGAGTTGAAGAAGCCCACCTGCAGGTCGCTCAGGTCGCCCATGCGCTTGATGATGCTCGGCAGCCAGAAGGTCGCGGCATAGATGGTCAGCTGGATGCAGAAGTAGATCAGGCAGAACAGCACGATCTGACGGTCCTTGAGCAGCGACCACATCGACGGCTTGACTGCCCCCGTTGCCTCGCGCTCACGCTGCTCGCGGTCGATGGTGTCGACCAGCGCATCCTGCTCGGCACGGGTCAGCCACTTGGCGTCGTGCGGCTTGGAGTCGAGCCAGAACCAGACGAAGAAGCACAGCGCCACCGAGGCCATGCCTTCGATGAACAGCATCCACTGCCAGCCATGCATGCCAAGGCCCTGGACCTGCATCAGTGCCCCGGCCAGGGGCCCGGAGATCAGCGAGGCCACTGCCGAGCCGCTGAGGAAGATGGCGATCGCCTTGCCGCGTTCGGCACCGGGCAGCCAGCGGGTGAAGTAGTAGATCACACCGGGGAAGAACCCTGCCTCGGCGACGCCGAGCAGGAACCGCAGCACGTAGAACTGGGTTTCGTTCTGCACGAACGCCATGGCGGTGGCCACCAGGCCCCAGGTGAACATGATGCGCGTCAGCCAGATGCGGGCGCCGACCTTTTGCAGCAGCATGTTCGACGGCACCTCGAACAGGGCATAGCCGATGAAGAACAGGCCGGCGCCAAAGCCGTAGGCCGCGGCGCTGATGCCGAGGTCGCTTTCCAGGTGCGGGCGGATGAATCCGATGTTGACGCGGTCCAGGTAGTTGACGATGAACATGATGACGAACAGCGGCAGCACATGGCGCTTGACCTTGGCGACGGCGCTGGCGAGCGGGTCGTCGCCGCGCTGCGCGGGCGTAACGAGGGGGGTGGTCACTGGCGTATCTCCCACTAATTGTTTTTGTGCGGGTCGTTGCAGGTTCAGGTCACGGGCAGGGAGGCAGTAGCCCAGGGTTGTCTGACATGCTTGGCGCAAGAATATGTGCAGACGAGTTGTACGACAAGATGTCGAACGGTCATGATGTGACGATATACAAGCTTATAAATTGGCTAAAAGAGGCGATAAGTAGCGAAACGAGATTACTGGCTCGCTTCAGGCCTTGGAAATGTACGCTAGAAATATTTTAAAAAAATAAGTTGTCGTACAAGCAGGAATACTGGCATGGTCCTGTGACCGGCCTGCTTGTCTGATCATCGGGAAGCCTCACATGGACACACCTGCCCCTACGCCCCCGCTCGCGCGCAAGCGCGGCCACAGTCGCGCCCATGACCTGGTGTCCAGCCTGACCCAGCGCATCCTGCTGGGCACCTACCAGCCGGGCGACAAGCTGCCCTCTGAAAACACCCTGGTGCGCGAGCATGGGGTCAGCCGCACGGTGGTGCGCGAAGCGCTGTCCAAGCTGCAGGCGTCAGGGCTGGTGGAGACCCGGCACGGGATCGGTACCTTCGTCATCGAGCGCCAGGCCCAGGCAGGCCTGCGGGTCGGCGCCGAGAGCGCCGGCAGCGTGCGCGACCTGCTGGAACTGCGCATCGGCCTCGAGGGCCAGGCTGCAGCCCTGGCCGCCCTGCGCCGCGGTGACCAGCACCTGGCGCAGATGCGCCAGGCCCTGGACGACTACCAGGACCTGGCCGCAGCGGGAGACAGCTGCATCGAGGCCGACCGGCGTTTTCACCTGCTGATCGCCGAGGCGACCGGGAATGTGTACTTCAGCGAAATGATGGCGCAGCTGGGGAATGCACTGATCCCGCGTAATCGCATGGACCTGGTCGAGCGTGCAGGTGCCAACCTGGCGCGACATGCGTACCTGGCCAACCTGGAGCACGAGGCGATCCTGAATGCGATCCGCCGCCAGGATCCGGATGCGGCGCGGGCGGCGATCTGCCTGCACCTGTCCAATAGCCGGGATCGGTTGTTGCCGGAGGGTGGGCGGGGCTAGGTTGTTTGCGGGGTGTCAATGCCGGCCTCTTCGCTGCGGTTCGGCGCCCCGACAAGCCAGCGAAGAGGCCGGTATGGGCTACCAGGAACCTTCAGGCCAGCAGGGCCCGCAATGCCCTGCAATCGGCCGCGTGCCAGTCGGCCAGCTCGGGCCAGGGGTTGTCCGGCAGGTTCACCAATACTGTTCGCGCACCTGCCGCGCGGCCGCAGTCCAGGTCGAAGCGATAATCGCCGACCATCACCAGCTCGCCTGGTGCCACGCCCCAGGCCTGGGCGATCTTCAGCAGGCCGTCGGGGCTTGGCTTGGGCGCGGCCTCGTCGCGGCCAAGAATATGCTCGACCGGGAAACAATCCGCCAGGCCGATGGCTTGCAAGGTGACATGCGCAAGCTCACGGGCATTGCGGGTCAGGATACCCAGCCGGCACCCCCGCCCGGCCAGCTCGCGGACCAGTTCGACCGCTCCCGTCGCCGCCTTCGAAGCCACCGCCAGGTCGCGCTCGTGCTCCAGCAGCCAGGCATGCTTGGCCGCAGCTTCGTCCGACGGCAACGCCGCCAGGTGGGTGAGGATGTCGTCCTCGGCCGGGATGTCCAGCGCCACGCGGATGGCCGCGAAGTCATGCACGGCCACGGTCAGGGTGCCGTCCATGTCGAACACCCAGTTGCGCATCCGCGACAGGCTCATGCCCAGTCCTTGCGCTGGCGGATCAG
>JAQZAY010000458.1 GCA_029239415.1 Pseudomonas sp.
CCGCGCTGGCGCCCTGCACGACCTGGGAGCGAATCGCACGGGCCACGCCCGGCGCGTCGACGAAGGGTAACCAGACTTCTTGCATTGGCAGGCTGCGTTGGTCGACCAGGTACAGGGCATCACCTCGCCAATCAATGGCCTTGACTCGTTCTGCCGCCAACAATCGATCGCGCATGCCCCACTCCGTACCCAGACATCAAAAGCGCTCGATTATAGCGAGCCCCCGTCCAAGACGCTCGGGTATACTTCGCCATCACCTTCTGAAGCACCGGAATTTGTCATGCCCGACGTCGATACCGCACTGGACCTGCTGCTGCTGCCAACCTGGTTGGTACCGGTCGAGCCCGCCGGTGTCGTGCTCACCGAGCATGCCCTGGGCATACGCGACGGACGAATAGCCTTCATCGGACCCCGCACCGCCGCCGCACGCCTGCAGGCGCACGAGACCCGCGAGCTGCCTGGGCAGCTGCTGGCACCCGGACTGGTCAATGCCCATGGCCACGCGGCCATGACCTTGTTCCGCGGCCTGGCCGATGACCTGCCGCTGATGACCTGGCTCGAACAACACATCTGGCCTGCCGAGGCGCGCTGGGTCAGCGAGGCGTTCGTACGCGACGGCACCGACCTGGCCATTGCCGAGCAGCTGCAGGGCGGCATCACGTGCTTCTCGGACATGTATTTTTTCCCTGAAGTGGCCGCCGAGCGTGTGCACGCCAGCGGCATGCGCGCCCAGGTGACGGTACCGGTGCTGAACTTCCCCATCCCCGGCGCGCGCGATGCCGACGAGGCACTGCACAAGGGTGTCGAGCTGTTCAACGATCTCAAGTTTCACCCGCGCATAAACGTCGCCTTCGGACCCCACGCGCCTTACACGGTGAGCGACGAGAACCTGGAAAAGATCCGCGTGCTGGCCGATGAGCTGGATGCCGCGATCCACATGCACGTTCATGAAACCGCAGGCGAAGTGCACGATGCCGTGCAGCAGAACCAAGAGCGTCCGCTGGCCAGACTTGCCCGCCTGGGTCTGCTGGGTCCGCGCTTCCAGGCCGTGCACATGACTCAGGTGGACGACGCCGACCTGGCGCTGCTGGTGGAAAGCAATAGCAACGTAGTGCATTGCCCGCAGTCCAATCTCAAGCTGGCCAGCGGCTTCTGCCCGGTGGAGAAGCTGTGGCAAGCCGGTGTCAATGTGGCGATCGGTACCGACGGCGCCGCCAGCAACAACAGCCTCGACCTGCTCGGCGATACCCGTACTGCAGCCCTCCTGGCCAAGGCCGTGGCCGGCTCGGCCATTGCCCTGGATGCCCATCGTGCGTTGCGCATGGCCACCCTCAACGGCGCCCGCGCCCTCGGGATGGAAGCGCACATCGGTTCGCTGGAAATCGGCAAGGCCGCCGACCTGGCGGCTTTCGACCTGTCCAGGCTGGCCCAGCAACCGGTCTATGACCCTGTATCACAACTGATCTACGCCAGCGGCCGCGATTGCGTTCGCCACGTCTGGGTCGCTGGCAAGCAACTGCTCGACGAGGGCCGCCTGACTCGCCTGGACGAGCACCTGCTACGCGACAAGGCCATGGCCTGGGGCGAGCGTATCGCCACCCATTCATGATGGACGCTGGCCTCGGCCATACCGAATTCAAGAATCATATCGTTTAGAGGACACCCAATGAGCAACGTCGACCACGCTGAAATCGCCAAGTTCGAAGCCCTGGCTCACCGCTGGTGGGATCGCAACAGCGAGTTCAAGCCGCTGCACGATATCAATCCGCTGCGCGTCAACTGGATCGACGAGCGCGTCAGCCTGGCAGGCAAGAGCGTCCTGGACGTCGGCTGCGGTGGCGGTATTCTCAGCGAGGCGATGGCCTTGCGTGGCGCCAAGGTCACCGGTATCGACATGGGCGAAGCGCCGCTGGCCGTGGCCCGTCTGCACCAATTGGAGTCGGGCGTGGAAGTGGAATACCGCCAGATCACCGCCGAGGCGCTGGCCGCGGAGTGCCCGCAACAATTCGACGTGGTCACGTGCCTGGAAATGCTCGAGCACGTGCCCGATCCGTCGTCGGTCATCCGTGCCTGTTTCCGCATGGTCAAGCCCGGTGGCCAGGTGTTCTTCTCCACCATCAACCGTAATCCCAAGGCCTACCTGTTCGCGATCATCGGCGCCGAATACATCATGAAGTTGCTGCCGCGCGGCACTCACGACTTCAAGAAATTCATCCGCCCCTCCGAACTCGGCGCCTGGAGCCGCGAAGCCGGGCTCACCGTCAAGGACATCATCGGCCTGACCTACAACCCGCTGACCAAGCACTACAAGCTGGCGGCGGACGTCGACGTCAACTACATGATCCAAACCCTTCGCGAGGAATGAACATGCGCCTTCGAGCGGTACTCTTCGACATGGACGGCACGTTGCTCGACACCGCGCCGGACTTCATCGCCATCTGCCAGGCAATGCGCGCCGCGCGCGATCTGCCGCCCGCCGATGAACAAGGGATTCGCGACGTGATCTCCGGCGGCGCCAAGGCCATGATCCAAGCGTCGTTCGACCTGCCGCCCGAGGCTGCCGGGTTCGAGGCACTGCGCCTCGAGTTCCTCGAGCGATACCAGCAGGGTTGTGCCGTACACAGCCATTTGTATGAAGGTATGGCGCAGCTGCTGGAGGACATCGAACAGGCCAATCTGATCTGGGGCGTGGTGACCAACAAACCGCTGCGCTTCGCCGAGCCGATCATGCAGCAACTGGGCCTGGCAGAGCGTTCGGCAGTGCTGATCTGCCCCGACCACGTCACCCGCAGCAAGCCTGACCCCGAGCCACTGCTGCTGGCTTGCAGCAAGCTCGACCTGGACCCGGCCAGCGTCTTGTTCGTCGGTGACGACCTGCGTGACATCGAGTCGGGCCGCGATGCCGGAACACGGACCGCGGCAGTGCGCTACGGCTACATCCACCCCAACGACAACCCCGATAGATCG
>JAQZAY010000459.1 GCA_029239415.1 Pseudomonas sp.
GTGCCGCTGTTTGGCTGGCTCAACTCCAGGGTGGCCAGGCTTCACTATATCGACTGGGTCTACGGCTTTTTCTGCGGCAATCTGTTGCTCTTCGCCGTTGCGTTTGGCGCTGCGGACCAGGGCATCTGGCTGGCGCGGGTGTTCTATGTGTGGATCTCGGTCTACAACCTGTTCGTCATCTCGGTGGCCTGGAGCCTGATGGCCGACGTCTTCGATGGCGCACAGGCCAAGCGCCTGTTCGCGTTCATCGCCGCGGGCGCGAGCGTCGGCGGTCTCGTCGGCCCGGCCCTGAGTGCCTTGCTGGTGAGTGTCATGGGGCCCAGTGGGCTGTCGGTACTGGCCGCTGTGTTGCTTGCCATCGCCGTCGCCCTCAAGCACCTGTTGATGAGCTGGCGCGCCGTGCACGGGGCAGGGCGGCCCGGCGCCGCTCAGGCCGAAAACCCGCGCCGGCCGGTGGCTGGCAATCCGTTCAGCGGACTGACCCGTGTGCTGCAATCGCGCTATCTGCTGGGCGTCTGCGCCTTCGTGGTGCTGTTGGCCACGGTCAGCACCTTTCTGTATTTCGAGCAGGCGCGCCTGGTGGCCGAGTTGTTTCCCAGCCGCGAGGAGCAGGTCCGGGTATTCGGCATCATCGATTTCGTCGTTCAGGCCGGCGCACTCACCGCGCAGTTGTTCATCACCGGCCGGCTGGCGCAGCGACTGGGGGTGAAGACCTTGCTGGTCTTGGTGCCGGCGCTGGTATGCCTGGGTTTCATCGGCCTGGCGCTGGCGCCGAGCTTCGCCATGCTGGCGGGGCTGATGATTGCCCGGCGCATCGGTGAATACGCGTTCGTGCGACCTGGGCGCGAGATGCTGTTTGCGCCGCTGGACGCAGAAACCAAGTACAAGGCGAAGAACTTCATCGACACCGTGGTTTACCGCGGTGGTGACGCCTTCAGCGGCTGGGTCAAGAGCCTGCTCGACCTGCTCGGTCAGGGCGTGGTGCTGATCGCGCTGGTGGGCGCCGCCTGCGCCGCGCTGTGGGGCGTGGTGGGCTGGTACCTGGGCGGTAAAGCCGACGCCGCCAGCACCCAGCCTGTCGGGCCACACAAATAAACCGCCTCGATCGCGTCCGGTTGGCTACAGTAAAGCTGAGTTCGGCCGACACCCTCTGATTACAGCCATACATTCGGACATGATGTCTACGACCAGACGCTTTTCCTGCACCGGCCTGTTCGCTCTGATCAAACGGCTGTGCAGCGTACCTCAAGGCAACTCGCGTCTGCTCGCGGCCCAGTACAAGGCCCTGGCCAGGCAGATTCCTCTGATGTACTTCATCCTGCTGATCAACAGCTGGGCACTGGCCTTTACCCACATGGCCAGTTCGCCGGTGTGGATGACCGTGCACATCCCTCTGGTGTTGACCATCATCAGCCTGGTGCGGGCGGTGGCCTGGCGTCGAGGCTGGCAGCAGCAACCCGACGACGTCGAGGTCGCTCAGGCGCTCGCGCGGACCAACCGTATCTGCTGCGTGGTGGCCATCGGTTTCACGGTCTGGGCCCTGGCGCTGTTTCCCTATGGCGACAGTTATGCCAAGGCGCACGTGGCCTTCTACATGGCCATTACGGTGATCGGCTGCATTTTCTGCCTGATGCACCTGCGTTCCGCCGCGCTGATGACGGCGGTGGTGGTCAACGTCGCCTTCGTCGCATTCTTTGCCTCCACCGACAACCCGACCTTCATCGCCACCAGCGTCAACGTGTTGCTGGTCACCGGCATCATGCTGGTGGTGCTGCAGAACAACTATCGCAACTTCACCGGACTGGTGAACGCCCAGGCGCGCAGCGAAGCCCTCAGTGACGAGAACTTCCTGTTGGCGAACAAGGACAGCCTGACCGGATTGCCCAACCGGCGCTGGTTCTTCAACTGCCTGGACACCTGCCTGGCCAAGGCGGGCGAGGAGGGGCAACGCCTGGGCGTGGGCATCCTCGACCTCGATGGCTTCAAGCCGGTCAACGACCTGTACGGTCACAGCGTCGGCGACCGCCTGCTGGCCGAGGTCGGCACACGCCTGGCTGCGCTGCTGCCCGATAACGTCCAGGTCGCGCGCCTGGGAGGCGACGAATTCGCGCTGATCCTGCCCGACTGTGGCGACAACCTGGAGATTTCCCTGTTTGCCGAACGCATCTGTGTGGAACTGAGCAAACCCTACCTGCTGGTCGATGTGCCGATCCAGGTGGGCGCGTCCATGGGTCTGGCGACCTTTCCCGATCTGGCCGGCAATGCCCATGAATTGTTCGAGTACGCCGATTACGCGCTGTACCAGAGCAAGCACCATTTCGTCGGCCATATGTCGCTGTTCTCGGCTGCGCACCGCAAGCAGCTGCAAAGCGCGATCATCACCGAACAGGCCTTGCGACGTGCGGATCTCGAGCGTGAATTCCATGTCGCCTTCCAGCCCATCGTCGACCTGCAGACCGGTGCCACCGTCGCCTTCGAGGCCTTGGCGCGCTGGCAGAGCGTAGAGCTGGGGCCGGTTCCGCCCGGCCAGTTCATTCCGGTCGCCGAGCGCAGCGGCATGATCAATCGCCTGACCCTGCCGCTGCTGGCCAAGGCCTTGCGGGGTGCCGCCGCCTGGCCGGCGCCGATTCGTCTTTCCTTCAACCTGTCGGCCCATGACTGCGGTTCGCCCGACGCAGTCCAGGCCATCGTCCAGCTGCTCACCAGTGGGCTGTTCGATCCGAGTCGGGTCGACCTGGAGATCACCGAGACGGCGACCCTCAAGGATCTGGATCTGGTCCAGGAAGCGATCGCCACCCTGCGCTCGTTGGGGTGCGGCATTTCCCTGGACGATTTCGGCACCGGCTATTCCAGCCTCAGTCACCTGCATGCGCTGGCATTGACCAAACTCAAGGTCGATCGCAGTTTCGTCGCCCGCCTGCACGAGAAGCCGGCCAGTTACAAAATCGTCAAATCCCTGCTCGCA
>JAQZAY010000460.1 GCA_029239415.1 Pseudomonas sp.
TGACCAACACACTCTGCAGCTCGGTCTCCAAGCTGCTGACCAGCCGGGTCACCGACGAGGTCGCCACGCCAAGAGACCGCCCAGCCGCGGAAAACCCGCCACAGCGCACGGTTTCCACAAAGGCTTTCAAGGCCATCAGTTTATCCATACCTGCCTCCTCTCCTGGCCCGGCGGCAGTTTGCCCGGGTATCGTCCGCCACGGTCACAACGACTCGACGAGAAAATCGATCAGCGCCTGCAGCCGCGCGGTACGCCGCTGACGGGCCGGCACCAGCAGATTGATCGGCGCGCCGTCGAACGTCCAGTCCGCCAATACGCGCAACAAGCGCTGATTGGCGATGGCCTCGCTGACATCCCATTGCGAGCGCAACAGCAGCCCCTGATCCTGCTCGGCCCAGTGGCGAGCGACGCCGCCATCGTTGCTGAGCATCGCCGGCTCGATCCGCAGGGTGCGCAACGAGCTACCCTTGCGCAGGTGCCAAAGCGTTACGTCATCGTCGTTCTCACGAATGCAGATACAGCGATGCTGCGCCAACGCCTCGGGCTCCAGCGGAACGCCGTGCCGCTGGAGGTAGCCCGGGCTCGCACACAGCCAGCGCTGATTGTCGGCAAGCAGGCGAGCGGTCCAGGCCGAATCGTCGACATGGCCGATATGGATGACCGCATCGCTATCGTGCCGGTCCGGCCACGGTGCCTCACGCAGATCCAGTTGCACCTGTACCTGCGGATGCAGCCGGGCGAAACGAGCCAGCACCGGCGCCACGCGCTTGCGGCCGTAACCAAAGGGCGCGGCCAGACGCAGGGGGCCAGCCAGTTGCCCACCTGGCTGGCGGAAGGAATCGGGCAGCGCGTCGAGGCGTTCGAGCAGCGCCGCGCTTTCCCGGGCAAAGCGCTCGCCTTCCAGCGTCAGGCTCAGGCGCCGCGCGTCGCGATTGGCAAGGGCCACGCCCAGCCGAGCCTCGAGTTTGCGCAAACGCATCGACAGCGCCGGCGCCGAGACGTTGAGCGCACGAGCCGCGGCACTGAGCGAGCCGGCATTGGCCAGGGTGGCCGCCAGGCGTAGATCCTCGATGGCGATCATTAATCAGCACTTAATGAAAGATGACGACTGATTTAACCACAGGCTTTGCTCGCAGCCCTAGAGTGCCGCCACCACCCGCCCTGGAGTTCATCATGATCAAGCCCCCCGCAACGTTGCAGACGCCCGCTGCCGTTCTCGACGTGCCGCGCCTGGAACGCAATATCCAACGCATGCAAGGCCGCATGAACGCCCTCGGCGTGCGTCTGCGCCCCCATGTCAAAACCAGCAAGTGCCTGCCGGTGATCGCCGCGCAGATCGCTGCCGGTGCCACGGGCGTGACCGTTTCGACGCTCGGGGAAGCGCAGCGGTGCTTCGAGCACGGCATCGACGACATTCTCTATGCGGTCGCCATGGCCCCGGACAAGCTGCCTCAGGCCCTTGATCTGGTGCGCCGTGGCTGCCGGCTCGGGCTGCTCACCGACAGCCTGCAGGGCGCCCAGGCCATCTCCCGCTTCGCCAGCGAACAGGGGCAAGCCTTCGACGTCTGGATCGAGATCGATTGCGACGGCCACCGCGCCGGCCTGCGCGCCGAAGAACCGGCCCTGCTGGCGGTCGCCAGGGTGATTGACCAGGGCCGGCTGTCGCTCGCTGGCGTCCTGACCCATGCCGGCTCCAGCTATGCAGTGAGTGATCCCCAAGCACTGGCGCAACTGGCCGAACAGGAGCGCCTGGCCTGCGTCACCGCCGCCGAGCGCCTGCGCGCCGCCGGGCTGCGCTGCCCCGACGTCAGCGTCGGCTCCACCCCAACCGCCCTGTCGGCCCGCGAACTGGACGGCGTCACGGAAGTGCGCGCGGGCGTCTATGCCTTCTTCGACCTGGTGATGCACAACGTCGGTGTCTGCCAGGCCGAGGAGTTGGCGCTGAGTGTCCTGACCCAGGTCATTGGTCACCAGCCGGACAAGGGCTGGATCATCGTTGACGCCGGTTGGATGGCCATGAGCCGCGACCGAGGCACCCAGCATCAGCAACGCGACTTCGGCTATGGCCAGGTCTGCACGCAGGCGGGTCACTGGATCGAAGGCATGCTGCTCAGCGCGGCCAATCAGGAACACGGTATCGTCACGCTGCCCGGGGTGAGTGGCACCGAGCTGGCGAGGCGATTTCCGCTGGGCACTCGCCTGCGCATCCTGCCCAACCACGCCTGTGCAACGGGCGCACAGTTTCCCCATTACCAGGCGATCAGCGCCTGCGGCGAAGCTCGTCCGTGGAGTCGCTGGCATGGCTGGTAGGCCCATAACCCAGGTGCACAGCAACCAGGCGGCGCCTCCAGGTGGCCACTATGCCCAGGCCATCGGCCATGCCGGCCTGCTGTACGTATCAGGACAACTCCCGGTTCAAGCCGACGGCAGGCACCAGCCCGAGCAGCCGTTCGTGGAACAGGCCCGGAGTGCCCTTGGCAACCTGCTGGCGATCCTCGATGAGGCAGGCTCCAGCCCCGAAGACCTGCTGAAAGTCACCGTGTATCTGGTAGGGGTGGAGCAATGGGCGGTCTTCGACCAACTGTACCGGCAGCTGATTGGAAACCATCGCCCGGCTCGCGCCGTGGTACCGGTAGCCGGTCTGCACCATGGTTACCTGGTGGAGATAGATGCCATCGCCCGCTGCGATACCGCCTGAGCTAGCGCAGGGCGAGCTGCATGTGGGTGGTTTGCCAGACGGGGTCAGCTTCGACATCCACCACCTCGAAACCCTGCCGTTCCCAGAAGCGGACGGCGCCCGGCAAAAAGGGATGGGTGTGCAGGTAGAGCATTTCTACTCCCTGGCTGATGGCGTGCTCGCGCAACTCGCTGCACAGCCTGGCGGCCAGGCCGGAGCGCCTGAAGGCAGGTGCCACGAACAGACGCACGATTTCCACCGTGGTTACGCCCTGGTAATCG
>JAQZAY010000461.1 GCA_029239415.1 Pseudomonas sp.
GGTTTAAGCCCTTTATTTTTCAGCATTTTCTACAGAGGCACTGGATTAAATGGAAATCGGTCTGCGCGAGTGGCTGATCCTCATCGGCATCATTGTCATCGCCGGTATTCTTTTCGACGGCTGGCGCCGCATGCGCGGCAGCAAGGGCAAATTGAAGTTCCGCCTGGATCGCAGTTTCTCCAATCTTCCCGACGAAGAAGGCAACGCCGAAGTGGTGGGCCCGCCCCGGGTGCTGGACGGGCAGAAAGACCCTGAGCTCGATGAGCACGACCTGCCCTCGATGAGTGCGCCGGTGCGCGAGCGTGAGCGCGAAGCCAAGCCGGCCAAGCCGGTGAAGCCTGCCAAGCGAGCCAAGCTGCAACCCAGCGAGATGGGCCTGTCGGCCGACTCGCGCGACGCCGACCTGTTCGCCGATACCGATGACGACTACGCCGGCGACAAGCGCAACACTGGCTTCACGGCCAACGGCCAGGTCGACAAGGAATTGCCGCCGGTCGAGGAAGTGCTGGTGATCAGCGTCATTTCCCGTGACGAAGGTGGTTTCAAGGGCCCTGCGCTGCTGCAGAACATCCTTGAAAGTGGCCTGCGCTTTGGCGA
Source organism: Pseudomonas sp. (assembly GCA_029239415.1). The sequence continues at coordinate 598 of JAQZAY010000461.1, forward strand.
GATGGACATCTTCCACCGCCACGAAAGCATGGCTGGCAACGGCGAGGTGCTGTTCTCGATGGCCAATGCAGTCAAGCCGGGCATCTTCGACCTGGACGACATCGACCACTTCAGCACCCGCGCGGTGAGCTTTTTCCTGGGCCTGCCCGGCCCGCGTCACCCCAAGCAGGCGTTCGACGTGATGGTCGCCGCCGCCCGCAAGCTCGCCCACGAACTCAATGGCGAGCTGAAGGACGACCAGCGCAGCGTCATGACCGCGCAGACCATCGAGCACTACCGCCAGCGCATCGTCGAGTTCGAGCGCCGCGCGCTGACCCAGAAGCGCTGAGGCCGGTGGTGATGCCGGGGCCGCTGCGCGTCCCTGGCATCACCACCCCCTTCCCCCTGATCCAAGAAGATATTCCGCAAGAGCAGCCCCGGCTGCTCTTTTGCATTGCAAGAGACCCAAGCCCATGACCGCCGAATCCCGCATCCGTGAACTGCGCAGCGAAATCGACCTGCACAACCACCGCTACTACGTGCTGGACGAACCCAGCGTGCCCGACGCCGAATACGACCGCCTGTTCAAGGAACTCAAGGCGCTCGAGGCCGAGCACCCCGAACTGGTGACGGCCGATTCGCCCACCCAGCGGGTCGGCGGCTCGGCCCTGGCAGCCTTCAGCCAGATTCGCCATGAAGTCCCCATGCTCAGCCTGGGCAACGCCTTCGAGGAAGCCGACCTGCGCGAGTTCGACCGCCGTGTCGTCGACGGCCTCGACATTCCCAGCACCAGCACCGTGGGCGTCGACTACAGCTGCGAGCCCAAGCTCGACGGCCTGGCGGTCAGCCTGCTGTACCGCGACGGCCAGCTAGTGCAAGGCGCCACCCGCGGCGACGGCACCACCGGCGAGGACATCAGCGCCAACGTGCGTACCGTGCGTAACATCCCCCTGAAGTTGCAGGGCAGTGGCTGGCCCGCCGTGCTCGAAGTGCGCGGCGAAGTGTTCATGAGCAAGGCCGGGTTCGAGCGCCTCAACGCCGCCCAGGCCGCCGTGGGCGGCAAGACCTTCGCCAACCCGCGCAACGCCGCCGCCGGCAGCCTGCGCCAGCTGGACCCGAGGATCACCGCCAGCCGCCCGCTGGAGTTCTGCTGCTACGGCCTGGGCCAGGTGTCCGCGCCCCTGGCCGACACCCATATCCACACCCTCGAGCAACTCAAGGCGTGGGGCCTGCCGGTCAGCCGCGAGCTGCGCCACGCCGAGGGCGTCGAGCAGTGCCTGGAGTACTACCGCGACATCGGCGCCCGGCGCAACGAGCTGTCCTACGAGATCGACGGGGTGGTGTTCAAGGTCAACAGCCTGGCCTCCCAGCGCGAGCTCGGCTTCCGCTCCCGCGAGCCGCGCTGGGCGATCGCCCACAAGTTCCCGGCCATGGAAGAGCTCACCGAAGTGCTCGACGTCGAGTTCCAGGTCGGCCGCACCGGTGCCGTCACCCCCGTGGCACGCCTGAAGCCCGTGAAGGTCGCCGGCGTCACCGTCTCCAACGCCACCTTGCACAACATGGACGAAGTCGCCCGCCTGGGCCTGATGATCGGCGACACCGTGATCATCCGCCGCGCCGGCGACGTGATCCCCCAGGTCATGCAAGTGGTCGAGGAGCGCCGCCCCGACACCGCCCGCCCGGTGCCGGTACCCAGCGAATGCCCGGTATGCGGCTCCCAGGTCGAGCGCACCCAGCTGGTCAAGCGCAGCAAGGGCAAGGAGACCCTCAGCGAAGGCGCCGTGTACCGCTGCGTCGGCCGCCTGGCCTGCGCCGCGCAGCTCAAGCAGGCGATCATCCACTACGTCTCCCGGCGTGCCATGGACATCGACGGCCTTGGCGAGAAAAGCGTCGAGCAACTGGTCGACCAGGGCCTGATCCGCTCGCCTGCCGACCTGTACCGGCTGACCTTCGAGCAAGTCGTCGGGCTCGAAGGCTTCGCCGAAGTCTCCAGCAACAAGTTGCTCGCCGGCATCGAGGCCAGCAAGCGCCCGACCCTGGCACGCTTCATCTACGCCCTCGGCATCCCCGACGTCGGCGAAGAGACCGCCAAGGTACTCGCCCGCTCGCTGGGCACCTTGAAGCGCGTCCAGGCCGCCTTGCCGCAGGTGCTCACCTACCTGCCGGACATCGGCATGGAAGTCGCCCACGAGATCCACAACTTCTTCGAGGACGAGCACAACCAGAACGTCATCGAGCAATTGCTCGACTGCGGCATGCAACTGCAGGACGAAGGCGAGCTCGCCGCCGAATTCGCCGCCAGCACCACCCTGGCAGGCCTGATCGCCAAGCTCGACATCAGCTCCGTCGGCCCGACGGGTGCCGAAAAGCTGGTCGCCA
>JAQZAY010000462.1 GCA_029239415.1 Pseudomonas sp.
GCCCTGGCCGAGATCCAGGCGCATCACGCGCAGATCCTGGCGCTGCCGCAGGCCAACCTGCACGGCGATCTGTTCCGTGACAACGTGATGTTCGAAGGCACGCACCTGACCGGCGTGATCGATTTCTACAATGCCTGCTCGGGGCCGATGCTCTACGACCTGGCGATCACCGTGAACGACTGGTGCTCGGACGAGCAGGGTGCGCTGGATGCGCCACGGGCGCGGGCGTTGCTGGGTGCCTATGCGGCGCTGCGGCCGTTCACCGCAGCCGAAGCGCAGCTCTGGCCACTGATGTTGCGCGTGGCCTGTGTGCGTTTCTGGCTGTCGCGCCTGATCGCAGCGCAGTCGTTTGCCGGGATGGATGTGCTGATTCACGATCCCAAGGATTTTCAGGACCGCTTGGGGTTGCGGCAGAAGGTTGGAGTGGCGTTGCCGTTTGCTTTCTAGGGCTTGGTTTCGCGGGGCGGCCTTCGCGGGCAGAGCCCGCTCCCACAGGGCAGGGGTTCAGGCTTGTGGGAGGAGCGTCAGAGCTTTTCCAGGCAGCCGGCAAGGTTGTCGGCCAGGTTGGCCAGCAGGGTCTCGTAGCCCGTCGCCGTGGCCTCGTCGAAACCGCCCAGGGCGTCCAGTTCGGCCAGGGTCACCGGCAGGCCGGCCGTCAGGGTCTGCGCCAGCTTCGGCCGCATCGGCGGCTCGCTGAACACGCACGTCTTGCCCACTTCCTGCAGCCGCTGGCGCATTGCGGCGACATGCTGCGCACCCGGTTGCACTTCGGCTGCCACGGCAAATACGCCCGTATGCTTGAGGCCATAGGCTTCCTCGAAATAATCGAAAGCCTCGTGGAAGACGAAATAGGGCTTGCCCTGGATACCCGCCACCCTAGCGGCCAGGCGGGTGTCCAGTGCATTCAGACGTTGCGTGAACGCCGCCAGGTTGGACTGGTAGCGGGATGCATTGGCCGGATCGGCCGCGGACAGGTCGGCGGCCATGCGCGTGGCGATCACCCGGGCGTTGACGGTGGAAAGCCACAGGTGGGCGTCCAGTGTGCCTGGGCGATGGTCGTGATCGTGGTCCGACGCTTCCTCGGCGTGGGAGTGGCTGTCCTCGGCGAAATGGCGCAGATGCAGCCCCGGCAGCGTCTGGATGGTCACCGTGGGCTTCTGCCGAGTCTCCAGCACGCGCGGCAGAAAGCCTTCCATGTCCGGGCCGATCCAGTACAGCAGATCGGCGTCGCCTACCCGGCGTACGTCCGATGGTCGCAGCGCATAGTGGTGCGGCGAGGCGCCGGGCGGCAGCAGTACTTCAGGCTGGCCCACGCCGTCCTGCACGGCGGCTGCGATCAGCTGTACCGGCTTGATGCTGGTCAGTACACGCACCTGGGCCTGCGCCGGCAGGGCGGTCATGCAAGCGGCGAGCAAACCGATGGAAAGAGCAAAAATACGAACCACAATGGACACTCTCGGGGGCAAGAACAGGTAACATAATAACGTCTCTATCAGAATTCGTCGCCGCTCATGTCCAAAACACCGCTGGCCAGCCGTCCCCACGACCACTCCCATTGCGTACATCACGCACTGAGCGAGGCAGATGCCTTGTGCCTGAAACAGGGCCTGCGTCTGACTGCCTTGCGCCGCCGCGTACTGGAGCTGGTCTGGCAAAGCCACAAGCCGCTGGGTGCCTACGACATCCTTGCCGTGCTCAGCGAACAGGATGGCCGTCGCGCAGCGCCGCCCACGGTCTATCGCGCCCTGGACTTTCTGCTCGACAACAACCTGGTGCACCGCATTGCCTCGCTCAACGCCTTCATCGGCTGCAACCATCCCGAGCACGCGCACCAGGGCCAGTTCCTGATCTGTCGCACCTGCCATGTGGCCGTGGAGCTGGAGCACAAGACCATCAGCGATGCCATCGTCGAGAGCGCGCAGGGTATCGGCTTCGCCGTCGAGGGGCAGACCGTGGAAGTGGTCGGCCTGTGCGCGGCCTGCCGGGGGGCGTGATGAGCGAAGCCTTGATCCGCCTGGACCAGGTCAGCGTGGAGTTCGCCGGCCAACGTGTGCTCGATGACATCCATCTGTGCGTGCAGCCTGGCGAAATCGTCACCTTGATCGGCCCCAACGGCGCCGGCAAGACCACCCTGGTGCGTGCCGTGCTCGGGCTGCTCAAGCCCGACTCGGGCAGCGTCTGGCGCAAGCCTCGGCTGCGCATCGGCTACATGCCGCAGAAGCTGCACGTGGACCCGACGCTGCCGCTGTCGGTGCTGCGTTTCCTGCGCCTGGTGCCGGGTGTGGATCGCGCGCGCGCCCTGGCGGCGCTGGAGGAAGTGGGCGCCGCGCAGACCATCGACAGCCCGATCCAGACGGTGTCCGGCGGTGAAATGCAGCGCGTGCTGCTGGCGCGAGCGCTGCTGCGCGAGCCCGAACTGCTGGTGCTCGACGAGCCGGTACAAGGCGTCGACGTGGCCGGCCAGGCCGAACTCTATGCCCTGATCACACGCCTGCGCGAGCGCCATGGCTGCGGCGTGCTGATGGTGTCCCATGACCTGCATCTGGTCATGAGCACCACCGATCAGGTGGTTTGCCTGAATCGCCACGTCTGCTGTTCCGGTCATCCCGCGCAGGTCAGCGGCGATCCGGCCTTCGTCGAGCTGTTCGGCAGCCACGCGCCGAGCCTGGCGATCTATCACCATCATCACGACCACGCCCATGACCTGCATGGCGGCGTGGTCAGTGACACTCACGTACACGGAGACAGCTGCAAGCATGGCTGATTTTTTACTGTATGCCTTGCTGGCAGGCCTGTCCCTGGCAGTGGTCGCGGGACCGCTGGGCTCGTTCGTGGTCTGGCGCCGCATGGCCTATTTCGGCGATACCTTGTCCCATGCGGCCCTGCTCGGCGTGGCCCTGGGCTTCGTGCTCGACATCAGCCCGGCGCTGGCGGTAACGGTGGGCTGCCTG
>JAQZAY010000463.1 GCA_029239415.1 Pseudomonas sp.
CTTCCGATCTGACGGGGATGGGGTAAGCGGAATGTCAGGGTGGAGACAGGCTGATGACGGATGCGTTCCGCAGCAACGGTATTTCGGTGGTGCGATCGAGCCGCAGGACAGGCGGTCTCGATGCAAAGGGGACCAGGCGGGGAGCGTGCAGCCTGCGCCGTGGCTTCAAGCGCTCACGACACCGACCACACCCACCCTGACGGGCTCGGCCTGCGTCATTACCCACGCTCCGGCTCGAAGCGCACGACGATGCCCTTGATTTTCTGCTGACGGTTGATCACGTCACGCACACGTTCGGCCTCGCTGCGCTCGATCAGCGGGCCGACGAACACGCGATTGAGCCCGCCTGCGGTCCGAATGTAGGCATTGTAGCCCTGGCTGCGCAGGGTCTTCAGCAGGTTGTCCGCGCCGGCTCGATTGGACAGGCTGGCCACCTGGATCGACCAGCTGACCGGCAGGCCATTGCCATCGACCTTGTTGCCAGCGTTCGGCGCCTGGGCCGCCATCGGCGCAGGCGACGACGCCTGAGGGCTCGCGGGTGCCTCTGCGCGGGCCACGGGCGCCGGTGCCTTGGCAGGCGCCTTGGCCGCAGCCTCGTGGGACGGCGTGATGGGCTGGCGCGGCGCCGTCATGGGCGCCGTGGACTCGTCGACCACCACCGGCGGCGCCTCGCTGACCGCTGGCGCCTGCGGTAGCGCCTGTGGCTCGGGCACGGCGACTGGATCGACCTGCACCTCAGGCAGTTCGGACCTGGCCGGCGCCTGGGGCGCCTCGACCTGGACCTCGCGCACTTCGTCCTGACGCGTGAACAGCATCGGCAGGAAGATCACCGCCAACGCCACCAGCACCAGCGCACCGACGATCCGTTGCTTCACGCCCTTGTCCAGCCCTGCCATCTATCTAGCCCCTCGAGCCCTGCCGCTCCAGCCACGCAAGGGCCTGGGCGACGCAGAAAAACGAACCGAACAGGAGGATCTCATCATCCTCCGTCGCCTGCGCGCACTGCGCTTCGAGCGCAGCGTCGACGCCCTCATGAGACTTCACCGTCGCGCCAAGGTTCTTCAGGGCCTCGTGCAACTCGGCTGCCGGGCGACTGCGCGGCGACGCCAACGGCGCTACCGCCCAGTCATCGACCACCCCGAGCAGTGGCGCGATCACGCCGTCGAGGTCCTTGTCGGCCAGCAGCCCGAACACCGCCAACCGTCGTCCCTGGGGCGGACGGGCGGCCAGGCGCTGCGCCAGGTAGTGGGCAGCGTGGGGGTTGTGGCCGACATCCAACAGCAGATGCAGGCGCTTGCCCTGCCACGGCACGGAGCGACGTTCCAGGCGCCCGGTGACGCGGGTACCCAGCAGCGCCTGACGCAGTGTCTCGGGGTCGCATGGCAGACCGCACAACAGGTAGGCCTGAAGGGCCAGGGCGGCATTCTCGATGGGCAGGTCGAGCGTCGGCAGGTCGAGGGTCAACGGACTGCCATCGGCCCTGCGCCCGTGCCAGCGCCAGTGCTCGCCAGCACGCTGCAGAGCGAAGTCGCGCCCCCGGACGTACAGCGGGCAGCCCAGCTCGGCCGCCTTGTCGAGCACGGGTTGCGGTGGGTTCGGATCGCCGCACAGGGCCGGCGTGCCCGATCGGAAGATCCCGGCCTTCTCGAAGGCGACGGACTCGCGCGTGTCGCCCAGGTACTCGGCGTGGTCCACGCCGATGCTGGTGACCAGCGCCAGGTCGGCGTCCACCAGGTTGACCGCATCGAGCCGTCCACCCAGGCCCACTTCGAGCACGACCGCATCCAGCCCGGCCTGACGGAACAGCCAGAACGCCGCCAGGGTGCCCATCTCGAAGTAGGTCAGCGACACCTGGCCACGAGCCGCCTCGACGGCGGCGAACGCCTCGCACAGCGCCTCGTCGTCCACCTCCTGCCCATCGATCTGTACGCGCTCGTTGTAGCGCAGCAGGTGCGGCGAGGCGTAGACGCCGACCCGTAGGCCCTGGGCCTTGAGCAAGGCCGCGACGAACGCGCAGGTCGAGCCCTTGCCGTTGGTGCCGGTCACGGTCACCACGCGCGGCGCCAGCGTACCCAGCGCGAGACGCTCGAGCACCTGGCGGGACCGCTCCAGCCCCATGTCGATGGCCGACGGGTGCAGTTGTTCGAGGTAGGCGAGCCAGTCGCCCAGGCTACGGGTGCTCATCAGGCGACGACGGGCTCGTCGATCGCCACCGGCGCCTCGGACATCAGGGTCGGTGTCGGCTGACCGGTCATCTGCGCGAGCAGGCGCGCCAGGCGTGGACGCAGTTCGTTGCGCGAGATGATCAGGTCGATGGCACCGTGGTCCAGCAGGAACTCGCTGCGCTGGAAGCCTTCAGGCAGCTTCTCGCGCACGGTCTGCTCGATCACGCGCGGGCCGGCGAAGCCGATCAGGGCCTTGGGCTCGCCGACGATCACGTCGCCCAGCATCGCCAGGCTGGCCGAAACACCGCCGTAGACCGGGTCGGTCAGCACCGAAATGAAGGGGATGCCTTCTTCGCGCAGGCGCGCCAGCACTGCCGAGGTCTTGGCCATCTGCATCAACGAGATCAATGCCTCTTGCATGCGCGCGCCACCGGAGGCGGCGAAACAGACCATCGGGCAGCGGTGCTCCAGGGCATGGTTGGCGGCGCGCACGAAGCGCTCGCCGACCACGGCACCCATGGAGCCACCCATGAACGAGAATTCGAAGGCGCTGACCACGATCGGCATGCCCAGCAGGGTACCGCTCATGGAAATCAGCGCGTCCTTCTCGCCGGTCTGCTTCTGCGCGGCGCTCAGACGGTCCTTGTACTTCTTGCCATCACGGAACTTGAGACGGTCGACCGGCTCCAGGTCGGCGCCCAGTTCGGCACGGCCTTCGGCATCGAGGAAGATGTCGATGCGCGCACGCGCGCCGATCCGCATGTGGTGGTTGCACTTGGGGCAA
>JAQZAY010000464.1 GCA_029239415.1 Pseudomonas sp.
CGGACCCTGTTTGAATTCCTGGATGATTTCGACGATGTCCTCGGCATAGCCCGCCAGCGTCGAGTACTTGTCGATGTCATAGGCGCCGACATCGGACTTGCCGCATCCGACCATGTCGAACAACACCGTGCGGTAGCGCTTGGCAAAGGTGGGTTCGACCATGCGCCACATGTTCTGGTCGCAGCCAAACCCATGGGCGAACACCAGCGTCAGAGGCCCCTGGCCCTTGACTACCACATTGTTGCGAGCCTGGACGGACATCCGAGAAATTCCTGTGTGCGCAAGCGAGCATGCGGGGTCGATTAGCCGACTAGTCTACCCGAGCATAGTCACCGACGTCAGGCTCGCCAGCGTTTTCAAACGGTGTTTTTTCTCACGTGCTCCAGCAAGGCCTGTAGCGGGTGACGGACCGTGTGACCTTCCTCGCGTTTGACCTGACTGCGGCAGGAATAGCCGTCGGCAAGCAGATTGCCCGAGCTCTGGTAGCGGGCCAGCAACGGCTGCCAGGATTGCCCGTAGATGACCTTGGAAGTGGCGACGTTGCGCGCTTCATGGCCATAGGTGCCGGACATGCCGCAGCAGCCGCTGGCCAATACCTGCAGGGTCGCGCCCAGACGGCTGAACACCTGTTGCCAATGGGTGATGCTGTTCGGCTCGTTGGTCTTCTCGGTGCAATGCGGCAACAGCTGGTAGACGCCGCCGGTGCCGGGCTCGCCGGTCTGCGGCAGTACCTGGGCCAGCCATTCCTGGGGCAGCAGAACGGTCGGTGCCTGGTCGTGGCCCAGGGTTTTCGCGTACTCCTGGCGGTACACCAGGGTCATGGCTGGATCCAGGCCGACCAGGGCGATGCCGCTGGCCTGCAATTGCCGCAGCGACTGGGCGTTGTGCCGGGCGGCCTTGTCGAACGCACCGAGGAAACCCTGTACCTGCAACGGCTTGCCGTTGGCAGCGAAGGGGGCCAGGTAGATGTCGAAACCCAGGCGCGAAATCAGCTCGAGCCAGTCGGCCATTACCGGCGTGTCGAAGTAGCGGGTGAAAGCATCCTGCACCAGGATCACGCTGCGCTGACGCTGCTCGGGGGTCAGCCGGGCGAGACGATCGGCGGTCGCCGCGCGCACGTTCCAGTCGCGACAGTGAGCCTGGAAATCGACCAGGCTCAGCAACGGGCTGTCGACCATGCCGGCCACGCGTTGCAGCGCCTGTTGCACCGGCGCGAAGGACATGACCGCGTTGTAGGCGCGGGGAAAGCGCGCCAGGTACGGGATGCTGAATTCCAGCGAGCCGATCAGGTAATCCTTCAACGGTCGCAGGTAGCGCCCGTGGTACAGCTGCAGAAAGCGCGCACGGAATTCCGGCACGTTGACCTTGACCGGGCACTGCCCCGCGCACGACTTGCAGGCCAGGCAGCCGGCCATGGCGTCGTACACCTCGTGGGAAAAGTCGTCGCGGCCCATGCGCCGGGCCAGGCTGTTGCGCGCACGCTGGAACAGGTTGCCGCTCGCGCTCTGCAGCACGTTGGCGCCGTGCAGGCCCTGCAGGCGCAGCCATTCGCGGATCAGCGAGGCACGGCCCTTGGGCGAATGAATACGGTTGCGTGTGGCTTTCCACGACGGGCACATGGCGTCGTTCGGGTCGAAGTTGTAGCACGCACCGTTGCCGTTGCAGTGCACGGCGCTGTCGTAGCTCTGCCAGACCCGCTCGTCGATGCTGCGGTCCAGTTCGCCACGCAGGGTCACTTCGTCGACCTGGGTCAGTCGCGCATCGGCGACACTGGCCGGTGTGGCGATCTTGCCCGGGTTGAGCTGGTTGAACGGATCGAAGGCGGCCTTGAGTGCCTGCAGGGCCGGATACAGCTCGCCGAAGTACTCGGGCACGTATTGCGAGCGCAGGCCCTTGCCGTGCTCGCCCCAGAGCAGGCCACCGTGCCGCTGGGTGAGCGCCGCGACCTCGTCGGAAATGGGCCGGATAAGCGCGGCCTGGCGCGGGTCCTTCATGTCCAGGATCGGCCGCACGTGCAGCACGCCGGCATCGACATGGCCGAACATGCCGTACTGCAGACCGTGACCGTCGAGCAGTGCACGGAACTCGCCGATGTAGGCCGCCAGGTTCTGCGGCGGCACGGCGGTGTCCTCGACGAACGGCTGCGGCCGCGCTTCGCCCTGAACGTTGCCGAGCAGGCCTACCGCGCGCTTGCGCATCGCGTAGACCCGGCTCACCGCCAGGGCGCCGACCGCCAGCGTGTGGCCCAGGCGCGGCACCGTGGTGTCCTGCTGCAGGTGGGCAATGAACTGTTCGACACGCTGCTCGACCGCGGCCAGGTCGTCGCCGCTGAATTCCACCAGATTGATGCCCAGGGTTGGCGCCTGTGCGTCGGTGGGAAAGTATTCGGCCACGCCATGCCAGACGATGTCGTTCATGGCCAGCAGGAGGACCTTGGAGTCCACGGTTTCGATCGACAGCGGCTGGTGCGCCATCAAGGCATTGGCGTCGTTGAGCGCGTCCATGAAGCCGGCATAGCGCACATTGACCAGAATGGAATGCCTGGGGATCGGCAGCACGTTGAGCTTGGCTTCGACGATGAAGCCCAGCGAGCCTTCCGAGCCGCAGAGTACGCTGTTGAGGTTGAAGCGCCCGTCGGCCTCGCGCAGGTGGGCCAGGTCATAGCCGGTGAGGCAGCGGTTGAGTTTGGGGAAGACCGCGTCGATCAGTTCGGCCTGCTCGTCAGCGATGGTCGCTGCGCACCGATAGACCTCGGCGATGCGGCCGTCGCCCGCGCGGTTGGCTTGTAACTGCGACGCGTCGAGGCTGTGGCTGTGCAGGCGCTCGCCGCCCAGCAGCAGGGTGGTCAGCTCCAGCACGTGGTCGCGGGTCTTGCCGTAGGTGCAGCTGCCCTGGCCGCTGGCGTCGGTGTTGATCATGCCGCCGATGGTCGCGCGGTTGGAGGTCGAC
>JAQZAY010000465.1 GCA_029239415.1 Pseudomonas sp.
CGTCGACGACGACCGCTCGATCCGCTGGGTGCTGGAAAAAGCCCTGCAGCAGGAGGGCATGAACACCCAGAGTTTCGACAGCGCCGACGGGGTCATGGGTCGCCTGGCCCGCCAGCAGCCGGACGTGATCATTTCCGACATCCGCATGCCCGGCGCCAGCGGCCTGGACCTGCTGGCCCAGATCCGCGAGCAGCATCCGCGCCTGCCGGTGATCATCATGACCGCGCATTCCGATCTGGACAGCGCCGTGGCGTCCTATCAGGGGGGGGCCTTCGAGTACCTGCCCAAGCCGTTCGACATCGACGAGGCGGTGGCGCTGGTCAAGCGCGCCAATCAGCATGCGCAAGAGCAACAGGGCCTCAGCGCCCCAGCAGCCCTGGCCCGCACGCCCGAGATCATCGGCGAGGCGCCGGCGATGCAGGAGGTGTTCCGCGCCATCGGCCGATTGAGCCACTCCAACATCACCGTGCTGATCAACGGCGAATCCGGCACCGGCAAGGAATTGGTAGCCCATGCCCTGCACCGGCACAGCCCGCGTGCGGCCGCACCGTTCATCGCCCTGAACATGGCCGCCATCCCCAAGGACCTGATGGAGTCCGAGCTGTTCGGCCACGAGAAAGGTGCGTTCACCGGAGCCGCCAACCTGCGCCGTGGACGCTTCGAACAGGCCGACGGCGGCACGCTGTTCCTCGACGAGATCGGCGACATGCCGGCCGATACCCAGACGCGGTTGCTGCGGGTGCTGGCCGACGGCGAGTTCTACCGGGTAGGCGGACACATCCCGGTCAAGGTGGACGTGCGCATCATCGCCGCGACCCACCAGAACCTGGAAACCTTGGTGCAGGCGGGCAAATTCCGTGAAGACCTCTTCCACCGGCTGAACGTGATCCGTATCCATATCCCGCGCCTGGCCGACCGCCGCGAGGACATCCCGACCCTGGCCCGGCACTTCCTGGGCCGGGCTGCACAGGAGTTGGCGGTCGAGCCGAAGCTGCTCAAGCCGGAAACCGAGGCATTCATGCGCAACCTGCCCTGGCCGGGCAACGTTCGGCAACTGGAGAACACCTGCCGCTGGATCACTGTGATGGCGTCGAGCCGCGAGGTGCTGATCGGCGACCTGCCGCCCGAACTGTTGAATCTGCCGCAGGACGCGGTGCCGGTCTCCAACTGGGAGCAGGCCTTGCGCCAGTGGGCCGACCAGGCCCTGGCACGGGGCCAGACCAACCTGCTGGACAGCGCCGTGCCGAGCTTCGAGCGGATCATGATCGAGACTGCGCTCAAGCACACGGCCGGACGTCGACGCGATGCCGCCCTGCTGCTGGGCTGGGGCCGCAACACGCTGACGCGCAAGATCAAGGAGCTGGAAATGAACGTCGGCGGTTCGGACGAGGATGACGGCGAGTAACCACGGCCAGGACACGGTGGGCAAAGCGCGTCGTGCACCGTGCTTGTGCCCTTCGCACCGTCTCAAGGCATTTCAGGGGCTGTTTTTTCCAGAAGACGGTCAGATCCAGCGGTTTTACAGGGGTTTCTGAAATTGGCACGGCATCTGCAATAGTCCAGGTACTTCCAGTTTTGGGGACCTTGGTACAGGCAGGCCGAGACATCCCCTCTTTTATTCCCGCAGTGTCACCCGTACCCGCCAGCGCCCCGCCTCCTCTGCGCCGTGCCAGTCACCGCGCAGGGGGCGAGCGGCCACCAGGATCAGGAACAACCCCTCCTTGCGTGCCCGCAGTTGCCAGGCCACCGGCTTGCCCTGCCAGTGCACCTGGCCACGCGCCGGCGCGCCCGTGGCTTCGAAGAGCACGGCCACGGTGCCGTCGACTAGCTCGCCATGCAGCTTCGGCGCTTCGTCGAACCACAGGTCCAGGCCACCCTCAAGCACCTGGACCTGCTCCAGCACAGGCGTCTGGGGTGCAGTCAAGCGACCGATCATCAGGCCGACCAGCACCCCGAACAACGCCAAGGACAGCAGCATGCGCTTCCACGCCTTATAGCGCGGATCCGGTTCGGAGGTAGAATGCTCGCCATCTTCGTGCTTGGAGCCGTGCATGTTTCACGTGATCCTTTTTCAACCTGAAATTCCGCCGAATACCGGCAACATCATTCGCCTGTGCGCCAACAGTGGCTGTGCGCTGCACCTGATCGAACCGATCGGCTTCGAGCTGGACGACAAGCGTCTGCGCCGCGCCGGGCTGGACTACCACGAGTATGCCACGCTCAAGCGTCACGAGAGCCTGGCGCAGTGCCTGGAAAGCCTGGGCCAACCGCGGGTGTTCGCCTTCACGACCAAGGCGTCGCATCCCTATCACGAGGTGGCCTATGGGCCGGGGGACGCCTTCCTGTTCGGGCCAGAAAGCCGTGGTCTGCCGGCCGACGTGCTCGACAGCCTGCCCGCCGAACAACGGGTGCGACTGCCGATGCAGCCTGGGTGCAGGAGTCTGAACCTGTCCAACACGGTGGCGGTGGCGGCCTATGAGGCATGGCGGCAACAGGGTTTCAGGTAGACGCAGCGGGGCTCGATGGCGCCGTGGCAACGGGCGTTCGAAGCGGTGACGTCACGGGCCCTATCGCTGGCAAGCCAGCTCCCACAAGGGCGCGCGGGGTCGCCAAGATGCGGAGTCGTTCATGCAGTTTGCTGAAGTGCGGGGTCGTTCATGCCGACCTGTGGGGGGCTTGCCCGCGATAGCGGTAGCCGCTTTGCCGCATGCCTTGACCCTGGCGTATCACTGGCAAACCAGCGCCTGCCAAGGCCTGTTGCAGGCCAGGTGGATGCATGCGAGAACGATGGCAGGGTGTCGGCCCAAGGCGTTGCCAGCGGGCCGACGGTCTTGGCTTACTGCTGCGTCGGCGCCTCGCCGGCTTCCTGCATGCGCTGCATTTCCTGCGCGTACAGGGCGTCGAAGTTGACCGGCGACAGCATCAGGGCCGGGAACGAACCACGG
>JAQZAY010000466.1 GCA_029239415.1 Pseudomonas sp.
ATGTCCACAGGCATGCCGCGGCCGTCGTCGGACACTTCCAGGGAGTGATCGGCGTGCAGGATGACCTGGATCGACCGTGCGTGGCCCGCCAGGGCTTCGTCGACACTGTTGTCGATGACTTCCTGGGCCAGGTGGTTGGGCCGACTGGTGTCGGTGTACATGCCCGGGCGCTTGCGCACCGGGTCGAGGCCCGAGAGGACTTCGATGGCGTCTGCGTTATAGGAGCTAGCGCTGGGATTGGCCATGGGGTCTCGTCGTCAGTCGTTCGTGAAATGAGTGGTCAAAGCTGGGCAAGGTCGACGCCATCCAGGCGCTCGGCGTCGATGCCGGCGAATGCCAGCAGCGCCGGCAACTTCTGCGCAAAGCCCTGGAAGCCGTGGTCGCCGCCGTTTTCGATGTGCACGCTGCAGGCTTGGTAGAAGGCCGCCGCCTGGCGATAGTCGAGGGTCTCGTCGCCGGTCTGCAGCCACACCTGGAGCCGCTCGCGGTCCGTGGGGGCCGGCACTTCCAGCTCGGCCAGTGCCGTGACATGGTCGTGGGTCAGCTGCCAGCGCTCGCCCGTGTAATGGTTGGTCTGTTCGCCCAGGTAGCCATCGAACAGGCGGTGCGGGTTGACCACTGGGTTGATCAGCACTGCCTTGAGGCCAAAGCGCTGGGCCAGGTGTGTCGCATAGTAGCCGCCCAGTGAGCTTCCCACCAGCAAGGGCGCATCGAGCTGCGCCAGTGCCGCTTCGAGTTGGGCGATGGCCTGGCGCGGATGGTGGTGCAAGGCGGGCGCGCGCAGTTGATCAGCCAGGCCGATGCGTTGCATCAGCGCACTCAACTGGCGGGCTTTCTGCGAATCCGGCGAGCTGTTCAGACCATGAATGTAGAGGATCGAACCGGGCATGGGAGCCTCCGGGCATAGAGATGGCGCGCAGTTTACCTTGTCGGGGGTGTGGGCGGGCTATCGGTGTGTTGCTGATCCTGAATCAATAACCCGCCGCGTCCAGATCCGGGGTGAAGCTGAAGTCCGCCAGGCGCGAGACGCCGGTTTCGATCTGTCCGTCCGGCATCAGACGCAGCCAGCGGTAGCCCGGCGCACGGTCATCCAGGGCGAAGTCCTCGCTGCACGGCAGAAACTGGATGCAGGTCGAGGGCGATGCCAACAGGCGCACGCCATGAGCCTGCCGGTCGATCTCCTGATGCACGTGCCCCCAGAGCACACCCCGCACTTGCGCAAAGCGGGCAAGCAGCTCGAACAGGGCATGCCGGTTGCGCAGACCGATGGGCTCCATCCAGGAGCTGTCGATGGACACCGGATGATGGTGCAGACACACCAGGTGATGCTTGTACGGTGCCTCGGCAAGCGACCGTTCGAGTAACTGCAACTGCTCGTCGGCCAGATGACCCGCCGCCGAACCTGCGATGGCGGAATCGAGCAGTGTCACTCGCCAGGCACCGATGTCCACCACCGGCTCCAGCCACTGCGTACCCTGCGCGGCCTGCTGCATGACGGCCGGTTCGTCGTGATTCCCGGGCAGCCAGCGCATCGGCGCGGCAATTCCCGCTGTGGCCTGGGCAAACGCCTGGTAGGAAGCCAGCGTGCCGTCCTGAGACAGGTCGCCGGTGGCGACCAGCAAATCGATGTGCGGCTGTTCCGCTTGCACCTGGCTGACGACCTGCGCCAGGCTCTGCCGGGTATTGAGGCCGAACATGGCTCCGTCGGCTTCGGCCACCAGGTGGCTGTCCGACAGCTGCACGAGCAGCACCGGGGCATCGACAGCGCGATCAGATGGGCTCGACAAGGCCGTCTCCAGGCAGGGGTTGATCGAGGAATTATGCGCAGCCTGGATGACGAGGGCAATGCAGGGTCCAGCGCCAGGGGCCGGTCGGCGCTCAGCGCACCGCTTCGTACTCGTGGCCGCAGGCCAGGCAGTGGCTGAGCCATTCGCCGAGAAACAGGTTGAGCTGGGCCTTTTCGTCGGGTTGGTGCATGGCCTCGTTGGGATAGGGATAGACGCTGCGGAAACGACGGGCATGCTCGGCGCTGATGACCTCGGCCATGCGCGCATCGTGGTACACCTGCACTTCCATCTGCGGCACCGGCAGCCAGGGCAGGCTGTGTTCCTGGCGCACGCGCAGGGTTGTGGTGTACGGACAGGCCAGCAACACCTCGAGGGTCAGCACGCCGAGCATCTGGTCGGCCTGGGTCATGGCGATGCGGCGCGACAGCTGCTGGCTGCGCATGTCCGGCAACAGCCGCATGAGTCGCGCATAATTGGCCTCGCAGGCGGCCTGCAAGCCGACCAGGTCGACGCGGTAGCGCTCGCGCAACGGACTCACGACCACAGCCCCCTGACTTCGTCGCGGTTCAGCGCCAGCCATTGAATGGCGATGATCGCTGCCGCGTTGATGATCCGACCATCGCGCACGGCCTGCAAGGCATCGTCGAACGCCCAGACCTTGACGCGGATGTCCTCGCCCTCCTCCTCCAGACCATGCAGGCCGCCCGCGCCTTCGCTGCTGCAGCGGCCCAGGTACAGATGCACGTATTCATCGCTGCCGCCGGGCGACGGGAAGTACTTGGTGACCGGCCACAGTGCTTCGATCTGCAGCCCCGCTTCCTCGTCGGCTTCGCGATGGGCGACTTCCTCGGGCTGCTCGTCCTTGTCGATCAGCCCGGCGACCATTTCGATCAGCCAGGGGTTGTCGACCTTGCCGATCGCGCCGACCCGGAACTGCTCGATCAGGACCACTTTGTCGCGAACGGCATCGTAGGGCAACACGCAAACGGCGTCGTGGCGCACGAACAGTTCGCGGCTGATCTGCTTGCTCATGCCACCGTTGAACAGCTCGTGGCGCAGGAACAGTTTGTCCAGTCTGTAGAAGCCCTGGAAGCAACGTTCGGTCTTGTCGATCTCGACCGCCTTGGGGGTGGATCGGGATGAATCTGGC
>JAQZAY010000077.1 GCA_029239415.1 Pseudomonas sp.
CGGTCAGCCAGTTGGTGACATGGAAGCCGTAGTACAGCTCGGCGTTGTACTCGCTGCGCTGGAGTGGCACGAAGCCCGGATTGTCGTAGTCGCTGATGCCGCTCTGCGCGTTGAGCAGCTCGGCGCGCTTCTTCACATCGTCGTTGACGTGGATGCGGGCGATGCCAAAGCCGATGTCATCCTTGGGCCGGCCGTCGAAGGCGCCGGTATACACCAGGCCGACCTGCTGGTAATTGTCGACCACGTTGGTGGCCTTGTCGTGCACGGTGAAGTTGGCGAACAGGCTCAGCCCGCGGCTGGCATCGCCGTTGTGCGCGGTGACCTGCTGCTGCGCCACCACCCACCAGCCATGCTTGCTGGAGTGCGACTTGAAGGCGTTGCCAGTGACGCCCTGGGGCTGGCCATCGATATCGTCGAAGACGTCGTCGGCCTTGGCGGTGCTGTAGTAGTAACCCAACCGGTAGGTGCCCGGCAGGCCGCCTGGCTTGGGCGACCAGACCATTTCCACCGGCAGGATCGCGCCCTTGGTGCCGCTGGTGCTCAGCTTGAAGCCATTGCCGGTCTCGAGGTTGGAGGGGTTCTGCTCGAAGGCCCCGGCCTGGACGAAGAACTCGGGAGTCAGGTTGTAGCGCACGCGCAACGCCCACTGGCTGACGGGCCAGTTGTACCAGATGCCGCCCACCCAGTTGCCGACCTGCGAGCCGCAGAACGCCAGGTTCTGGAAGTCGCAGGGGAAGGTGTTGAACTCCTCGCCCGGCCCATAGCGGCCGAATTTCACATCCAGCGCGCCATCGAAGTATTTCTGCCTGATCCACATCTGCGTCAGCCGCCAGGTCTGGCCGCGGCCCCAGACTTCCTGCACCGAGCTCAGGTGGCCTGCGCGTGGGTCGCCAATGCGGTCGTTGGACAGGTTGCGTCCGCTGCGCTCGGTGATCGCCAGCTTGAACTCGGCATCCTGCCAGCCGAGGATCTTCTGCAAGTCCAGGTGCATGCCCAGGGCGAACTGGTCGCTGTAGCGCGCCGTCTGGTCGTCGTTGTAGCCACCATCGAGATTGCTCGCAACCTCCCCTACATAGTCCAGGGTAAAGTCGTAGCCCTTGTCGAGCAGCTCGGTGCGGGTGCCGCCCCAATCGCCGCTCATCCATTTCGAATCGGCCGAAAAGGCCTCGGCAGCCTGCGCTTCCCCGGTCATCCCCAGGGCCGCCAGGAGGGTCAGCGACCCCAGGCTCTTGCGATATGCCATCGTTGTATCCTCGCGTTCTTATTGTTGTAGATGTGTTGGTTCTACATCGGTTCAGCGGCCCTTGAACCTCGCCACATTGCCTGTGGCATCGAGGGACCGGGCGGGCGCGTCCAGGCGCTCGCCGCTGGCCGCGTCGAACAGCAGCACCCGTGACGGGTCGAACTGCAGGGTCAGGTTGTCGCCGATCCGGCAGCTGATATCCGGCGCCAGGCGGCAACACACCTTGGTCTGGTTGAGGGTGACGAACGCCAGCAGGTCCGGACCGGTCGGTTCGGTGATCTGCACTTCGGCGCGCAGCTGCGGCAGGCCATCGCCGCTTCCTGCGGCCAGGGCGATCTGCTCGGGGCGGATGCCCAGAATCACCTCGCGAGCCTCCAGCCCGACCGTGCCGATGCCCAGTGGCAGTTCGCAGCGTGCCTGGCCGCTGTCGAGCAGCGCCACCAGCCGCGTGTCCTGGCGGGTCAGGCGGGCCGGGATGAAGTTCATCGGCGGCGAGCCGATGAAGCTTGCGACAAACAGGTTCGCCGGGTCGTTGTAGATCTGCTGCGGCGTGCCGAACTGCTGGATCAGCCCATCCTTCATCACCGCCACCTTGTCGCCCAGGGTCATGGCCTCGATCTGGTCATGGGTGACGTACACCGTGGTGGTCTTCAGACGCTGGTGCATCAGCTTGATCTCGGTGCGCATCTCTACCCGCAGCTTGGCATCGAGGTTCGACAGCGGTTCGTCGAACAGGTAGATCTTCGGCCGCCGCGCCAGCGCCCGGCCCATGGCCACGCGCTGCTGCTGGCCACCGGACAGCTGGCCAGGCTTGCGATCGAGCAAATGCTCGATCTGCAGCAGCCTGGACACCCGCGCCACCTCCTGCTCGATGTCCGCCCTGGCCATCTTGCGAATCTTCAGGCCGAAGGCGATGTTGTCGCGCACGCTCATGGTCGGGTACAGCGCGTACGACTGGAAGACCATGGCGATGTCGCGGTCCTTGGGACTCATGCCGCTGATGTCGGCATCGTCCACCAGGATCTCCCCGCCGCTGATCTGCTCGAGGCCGGCGATGCAGTTCATCAGGGTCGACTTGCCGCAGCCGGAGGGGCCGACCAGTATCAGGAACTCCCCCGAATCGATGGCCAGGTCGATGGCCTTGAGAGTGTCCGGCAGCCCGCTGCCATAGGTCTTGTTGACGTTGCGTAGTTGAAGACGTGCCATGTGCCTACCCCTTGACTGCGCCGGCGGTGAGCCCACGCAGGAAATATTTGCCCGCCACGACATACACCAGCAAGGTCGGTAATCCGGCGATCATTGCCGCTGCCATGTCGACGTTGTATTCCTTGGCCCCGGTGCTGGTGTTGACCAGGTTGTTCAAGGCCACGGTGATCGGCTGGCCGTCGCCGCTGGCGAACACCACGCCAAACAGGAAGTCGTTCCAGATCTGGGTGAACTGCCAGATCAGGCAGACCATGATGATCGGCAGCGACATCGGCAGCAGGATGCGTGCGAAGATGGTGAAAAACCCCGCCCCGTCGAGCCGCGCCGCCTGCACCAGTGCCTGGGGCACGCTGCAGTAGTAGTTGCGGAAGAACAGCGTGGTGAAGGCCAGCCCGTACACCACATGCACCAGCACCAGGCCAGTGGTGGTGCTGGCCAGCCCGAGCTTGCCAAGGGTGAAGGACGCGGGCAGCAGCACGGTCTGGAACGGCAGGAAGCAGCCGAACAGCAGCAGGCCGAAGAACAGCTGCGACCCACGAAAGCGCCACATCGACAGTACATAGCCGTTGAGCGCGCCCAGCAGCGTGGAAATCAGCACCGCCGGCACGGTGATCTTCACCGAGTTCCAGAAGTAGCCGCCCACGGCGTCCCACGCCTTGAGCCAGCCGATGCCGGTGAACGCCTCCGGCCAGCTGAGCAGGTTGCCGGTGCGGATGTCCTCGGGACCCTTAAAGCTGGTCAGCAGCATGACGATCAACGGGATCAGGTACAGCGCGCAGGCCAGCAGCAAGGTGCCGTGGATGGCCAGGCGGCCGGGGGAAAACCAGCGCTGGCTAGTCATGGCGCTTGTTCCTCAGTTCCGAATACAGGTAAGGCACCAGGATCGCCAGGATCGCGCCCAGCATCAGCATGGCGCTGGCCGACCCCATGCCCATCTGCCCGCGGCTGAAGGTGAACGAATACATGAACATCGCCGGCAGGTCCGAGGCATAGCCCGGGCCGCCCGCGGTCATGGCCGCGACCAGGTCGAAGCTCTTGATGGCGATGTGCGCGAGGATCATCACCGCGCTGAAGAACACCGGCCGCAGGCTCGGCAGCACGATGCGCAGGTAGATCCGCGGCAGGCTCGCGCCGTCGACCTGCGCGGCCCGCACGATCGATGAATCGACACCTCGCAGGCCCGCCAGGAACAATGCCATGACAAAGCCGGAGGCCTGCCACACGGCCGCGATCACCAGGCAGTACACCACCCGCTCGGGGTCCACCAGCCAGTCGAAGCGAAAACCTTCCCAGCCCCAGTCGCGCAGCAACTTGTCCAGGCCCAGGCCCGGATTGAGCAGCCACTTCCAGGCGGTGCCGGTGACGATCATCGACAGGGCCATGGGGTAGAGGTAGACAGTGCGGATGAAGCCTTCGCGGCGGATGCGCTGGTCGAGCAGCACCGCCAGCAGCACGCCGATCACCAGGCTGATGCCGATGAACAGGCCGCCGAACACCAGCAGGTTCTTGCTCGCGACCCACCAGCGGTCGTTGCCCATCAGCTTGGCGTACTGGGCAAGGCCTGCCCATTTGTAGCTGGGCATGAAGCTCGAGTGGGTGAACGACAGCACCAGGGTCCAGAGGATGTAGCCGTAGAAGCCGACCAGCACGATCAGCATGCTGGGGGCCAGTACCAGCTTGGGTAGCCAGCGTTGCAGGGCGTCCAGGGGGGAGGCCCGCAGGGGTGCGGTAATTGTTGTCATGTGGTCTGGTCTCGAGTTCGGCGGTGCCCCTTTTCGCTGGCAAGCCAGCTCCCACAATGACCGTATGCACCGCAGCTGTGGAAGCTGGCTTGCCAGCGAAAAGGGCACCGCAGGTCAGGTGCCTGGCGCGCCTACTTGGCCGACTTGATCGCCGAATCCAGGTGTTTCACCGCCTTCAGCGGATCGGCCTTGGGATCGTTGAGGAAGTTGGTGACCACGTCGAAGATGGCGCCCTGCACCGCCAGCGTCGAGGCCATGTTGTGCGCCATGCTCGGCTGCAGCCCGTCGCCCTGCTCGGCCACCTTGAAGTCCTTGGCCGACTGCTGGGTGCAGGCGTCGAAGGCGCTCATGTCCATGTCCTGGCGCACCGGCAGCGAGCCCTTGTTCTGGTTGAACACGGTCTGGAACTGCGGCTCGAGCGCCACCTTGGCCAGGTCGTTCTGGGCCTTGATGTCGTTGTCGTCCTTGAGCCTGAACATGGCCAGCGAGTCGATGTTGTAGGTGAAGCTGCCCTGGGTGCCGGGGAATGCCACGCACTGGTAGTCCTTGCCCGCGACCTTGCCGGCGGCGGTCCACTCGCTCTTGGCCCAGTCGCCCATGATCTGCATGCCAGCCTTGCCGCTGATGACGTCGGCGGCGGCGATGTTCCAGTCGCGCCCGGCACGGTTGGGGTCCATGTAGCTGCCCAGGCGCTGCAGGGTGCGGAAGACCTCGACCATCGGCTCACCGGTCAGGGTCTTTTCGTCCAGCTCGACGAAGGCGGCGTGGTAGCCCTTGGGCCCGAGCATGCTCAGCACCAGGCTCTCGAACACGGTGCTGTCCTGCCACGGCTGGCCGCCATGGGCCAGGGGCTGGAAGCCGGCGGCCTTGAGCTGGTCGGCGGCGGCGAACAGCTCGTCCAGGGTGGTCGGCACCTTGGCCCCGGCCTTCTCGAACACCTGCGGGTTGATCCACAGCCAGTTGACCCGGTGGATGTTCACCGGCACGGCCACGTAGTGGCCGTCGTACTTCATGATCCGGGCCACCTTGGGTGGCAGCAGCGCATCCCAGTTGTTGGCCCCGGAGACCTCATCGAGCTCGGTGAGCAGGCCCAGGGCGCCCCACTCCTGGATATCCGGGCCCTTGATCTGCGCGGCGGCGGGCGGGTTGCCAGCGACCGCGCGGCTTTTCAGCACGGTCATGGCAGCGGCGCCACCGCCACCGGCCACTGCGTTGTCCTTCCAGGTGAAGCCGTCTTTCTCGACCTGGGCCTTGAGGGTCTGGACAGCCGCGGCTTCGCCGCCGGAAGTCCACCAGTGCAGCACTTCGACGGTACCGTTGCCGGCAGCGGTGGCGTTCAGGGGCAGCAGGGAGGCAAGGGAAATGACAGCGGCTAGACGCGTGATCGGATTCATCGAAACAGGACCTTTATTGTTGTTATGCAGGGGCAAGTCATGGTTGCTTGCGCTTGCATCGGAGTCTAACCAGCCGCTGACGGCCGGCAGGTAACGAAAGGACGTGCGAATGTCACCATCCTGTGACATTCGAGGCTCAGTCCGGTGTGCGTGGCAGGCTCAAGGTCACCCGCAGGCCGCCCTGGCGCAGGTTGAGCAGGCTCACCTCGCCGCCATGGCTGTGCGCGATATTGCGGGCTATGCCCAGCCCCAGGCCATAGCCCTGCTGGTGCCCGGCCAGGCGCACGTGCGGTTCGAACACCTCTTCGAGGCGTTGCTCGGGCACCCCGGGGCCCTGGTCGTCGACCTGCAGGACAAACCCGCTGGCGCTGTCGATGACGCGCAGGTGCGCGCGCTCGCCGTACTTGATGGCATTGTCGATCAGGTTGCCGATGCAGCGCCGCAACGCCAGCGGCTTGCCGGGATAAGGCGCCAGCGCGCGACCTTCGAGGGTCAGGCTGCCACAACCAAGGTAGGGTTCGGCGAGCATCTCCAGCGCTTGGTTGAGGTCGACGGGCTCGATGTTCTCGTGGATATCGGTGTCCTTCACGCACTGCAGGGCGCCCTTGACCAGCAGCTCCAGCTCATCGAGATCGCGGCCGAAGCGGGCCTGCAGTTGCTCGTCCTCCAGCAGTTCGACGCGCAGGCGCAGGCGCGTGATGGGCGTGCGCAGGTCGTGGGAGATGGCGCTGAACAACTGGCTGCGCTCGGTGAGGTAGCGGCTGATGCGCTCGCGCATGCTGTTGAACGCCCGGGCCACGTCCGCCACTTCGCTGCCGCCGCCTTCGCTGGCCGGTGCCACGTCAGCGCCCAGCGACAACTCCCGCGCAGCGCGCGCCAGGCGCTTGAGCGGACGGCTCTGCCAGTGCACCAGCAAGCCGATGAACAGCAGCAGGAAGGCGCTGGTGAGCACGACGAAACCCAATTGCTGGCGCGGCAGGCGTGCGGGCTCGAGGCTGGTGTAGGGCTCGGGCAGCAGCGAGGCGATGTACAGCCATTCCTCGTCGCCCAGGCGGATCTGCGTCACCAGCACCGGCGGGTCGAGCGGCTCCAGGGTCAGCGAGTAGTGCGCCCAGGAGCGCGGCAGCTCGTCCAGGCGCAGGCCGCTGTTGAAGATGCGCAGCTCCTTGGGACTGACGAACTCCACCGAGACATCCATCTGCTGGCCCAGGCGCTCGTGCAGCACCTGCTCGAACACCTCGATCACCGCGCGCTTGCGCGGGGTGACGGGCAGTACCGGCATGTCCAGCGGCTTGTCGTTGAGCGACACGACGAAGCGCGTGCCGCCCATGCTGCGCAACTGGTCCAGGACCATGGGCCGGTACGCCACCGGCAAGGAGCGGAAGTAGCTGACACTGGCGCTCATCGAATGGGCCAGGCTTGCGGCACTGGCCTGCAGCCCCTGCAACTGACTGGCGCGCAGCTGGGAGACCCAGATCAGGCTCGACAGGCCCTGCGCCAGCAGCACCACCAGCAAGGTCAGCAGCAGCATGCGCCCCAGCAGCGAGCGCGGCAGCAAGCGCCAGCGTGGCTCAGGACGCGGGGCTGACATGGGCCGCCAGCAGGTAGCCGCTGCCGCGCACGGTGCGGATCAGCCGTGGTGGCTTGTCGATGTCGCGCAAGCGCTGGCGCAGGCGGCTGACTGCCATGTCGACGATGCGGTCGAGCGGCATCGGCTCGCGCCCGCGGGTGGCGTTGCCGATGGTGTCGCGGTCGAGAATCTGCTGGGGATGATCGAGAAACAGCTTGAGCAGGGCAAAGTCCGCGCCGGTGAGGATCACTTCCTCGCCATCGCGGTGGAACAGCCGGTGGCTGACCGTGTCCAGGCGCCAATCATCGAAGGCCAGCACGTCGTGGCTGGGCGCTGCCTGGGCGAATCCCGCGCGGCGCAGCAGCGCCTTGATCCGTGCCTGCAGCTCGCGGGGGCTGAACGGCTTGCCCAGGTAATCGTCGGCGCCCAGTTCCAGGCCGATGACCCGGTCGGTCTCGTCGGAACTGGCGGTCAGCATGATGATCGGCACCTGCGCCAGGCGTGGATGCTCGCGTACCCAGCGGCACAGGCTGAAACCGTCCTCGCCAGGCAGCATCACGTCCAGGATCACCAGGTCGCTCGGCGCCGACTCGAGCGCCTCGCGAAAGCCATGGCCGTCGGCCACGGCGCGGACCTGGTAACCGAGACGGTCCAGGTAGATGCCCAGGAGTTCACGCAGGTCCTGGTCGTCGTCGACCAGCAGGATCGATCTAGCGGCAGTGCTCACAACAGTCCCATCCTTTACTCGACGCGGGTCTTGCGCCCGCTGTTGCCCTGGCTTCAATGCTCGAGAACGTGTTCCAGCGCCACCCCCGCGCCCAGCAGGCCGGAAAACTCCGCGGTCACCAGCCAGACCGGGATGCCTTCGAAGTAGCCGCTCATGCAGCCCTTGTCGGCGAAGCTTTCGGCAAAGCCGCTGCGCAGGAACAGCTCGGTGAAGTGCGGGATCACGCCGCCGACAATATACACGCCGCCGCGCGCGCCGAGGGTAAGGACATTGTTACCGGCCACGCGGCCGAGGAACCGGCTGAACTGTTCGATGACCGCCAGCGCCAGCGGCTCGCCGGCCAGCGCCGCGGCGGTGACCTGGGCAGGGGTGGTGTAGCGTTCGATTTCGCCATCCAGCGCGCAGATCGCCTGGTACAGGCGCACCAGGCCGCCACCGCTGAGCACCGTCTCGGCGCTGACATGGCCGATCTGGCTGTGGATCTGCTGCTGGATCGCCGCTTCCCGGGCGTTGCCGACCGGCAGGTCGACATGCCCGCCCTCCCCCGGCAAGGCCAGCCAGCGCTGCTCGCCCAGGCGCAACAGGCCGCCCACGCCCAGGCCGGTGCCGGGCCCGATGACCAGTGCCGGGCGCGAGGGGTCGGCGATGCCATTGCATACCTGGCGGTACTCGCCTTCCTGCAGGCGGGTCATGCCCAGGGCCATCGCGGAGAAATCGTTGATCAGCAGCAGCTGGCCGACCTGCAGGGTCTGGCAGAAGGCCTTGCGGCTCAGGCGCCAGTGGCTGTTGGTAAAGCGAAACTCGTCGCCGTCCACCGGCCCGGCCACCGCCAGGCATACCGCCGCCACCTCGCCGCGGGCAATGCCCTGCTCATGCAGGTAGGCCTCGATGGCCTGTTCCGGGCTGGTGTAGTCGGCGGTCGCGAAGACCTGGATCGCATGCAGTTGGTTGCCCCGCCACAAGGCGAAGCGAGCATTGGTACCACCGATATCACCCACCAGCGCAACGTTCATCTGAGCGTCTCCAGGCCCGAGGTAAAGGCGCTGGCTCCCTGCTCGGCCGGGCTGAAGGCCATGCGCATGAAGCCGAAGAGCTCGCGGCCGCAGCCCAGGTCATTGCCCAGTGGCGCGGCGGGCAGGTCGCGGCGGGCCAGTTCATCGGCCGGCACCTGTACCTGCAGCGTCCCTTCGACGCCGTCCACGCGCACCATATCACCATCGCGCACCCTTGCCAGCGGGCCGCCATCAAAAGCTTCCGGACAGACATGGATGGCCGCCGGGATCTTGCCCGAGGCGCCCGACATGCGGCCGTCGGTCACCAGCGCGACCTTGAAGCCGCGGTCCTGCAGCACGCCGAGGAAGGGTGTCATCTTGTGCAGCTCGGGCATGCCGTTGCAGCGCGGGCCCTGGAAGCGCACCACGGCGACGAAGTCGCGCTCCAGCTCGCCGGCCTTGAACGCATCGGCCAGGGCCTGCTGGTCGTGGAACACCCGCGCCGGGGCCTCCACTACCCGATGTTCGGGAGCGACGGCCGAGACCTTCATCACCCCGCGCCCCAGGTTGCCCTCCATCACCCGCAGCCCGCCCTCTGGCGAGAACGGCCTGGCCACCGGGCGCAGGATGTTCTCGTCGAGGCTCGCGCGCGGGCCGTCGCGCCAGACCAGCTTGCCGTTGTCCAGGAACGGTTCCTGGGTATAGCGGCGCAGGCCAGGGCCCGCCACGGTGTTGACGTCTTCGTGGAGCAAGCCGGCATCGAGCAGCTCGCGGATCAGCAAGGCCATGCCGCCAGAGGCCTGGAAGTGGTTGATATCGGCCTTGCCGTTGGGATAGACGTGGGACAGGGTCGGTACCACCTCCGAGAGCTCGGCCATGTCCTGCCAGGTCAGCTGGATGCCAGCGGCCTGGGCGATGGCGGGCATGTGCAGGGTGTGGTTGGTCGAGCCTCCGGTGGCATGCAGGGCAACGATGGAGTTGACCAGCGACTTTTCGTCGACGATCTCGCCGATCGGCATGAAGCTGCCACTGGCCTTGGTCATGCGGGTGACCTGCCGTGCGGCCTCGGCGGTCAGGGCATCGCGCAGCGGCGTATAGGGGTTGACGAAGGAGGCGCCGGGCAGGTGCAGGCCCATCACTTCCATCAGCAACTGGTTGGTGTTGGCGGTGCCGTAGAAGGTGCAGGTGCCGGGGCTGTGGTAGGACTTCATCTCCGACTCGAGCAGCTCTTCGCGGCTGGCCTTGCCCTCGGCATAGCGCTGGCGCACGTCGGCCTTTTCCTTGTTGGAAATGCCCGAGGGCATCGGCCCGCCGGGCACGAACAGCATCGGCAGGTGACCGAAGCGCAAGGCTCCCATCAACAGGCCCGGAACGATCTTGTCACAAATCCCCAGCATCAACGCCGCGTCGAACATGTTGTGCGACAGCGCGATGGCGGTGGACATGGCGATCACCTCGCGGCTGGCGATGGCCAGCTCCATGCCCGGCTCGCCCTGGGTCACGCCATCGCACATGGCTGGCACGCCCCCCGCGAACTGTCCGACCGAGCCGATCTCGCGCAGCGCCTGCTTGATCTGCGCGGGAAAGTGCTGGTACGGCTCGTGCGCCGAGAGCATGTCGTTGTAGGCCGAGACGATGGCGACGTTGGCCGAGTTCATCATCCGCAGGCTCTGCTTGTCCTCGCTGCCGCAGCCCGCCACGCCGTGGGCGAAGTTGGCGCATTGCAGCCTGGCGCGCATGGGTCCGTCACTGGCCGCCCCGCGAATCAGCTGAAGGTAGCGTTCACGGGTAGGAAGGCTGCGAGCGATCAGCCGTTCGGTGACCTCAAGGATGCGCGGATGCATGTACTGGACTCCAGGCTAGCGGTGGGGCGATCTCTGCAGGGTTTCCCTTCCAAACGATTGCGACCTAGGCTCAAGGGAACCTCGAAGGCAACGATTGGAACGGCCCGGCCGATCGCTCGTTGTAGATTAAACAAAATACTGCCATCAAAAAGGCTTGTTTTCTATCTCATTGCGAATAATCTTGTAATTCCAACAACAAAACCGTTTCAGTGAAGCTGTTTCTTTTGCCACGGACTTCAACCGGCCAGAGGTAACGCCATGACCCTTCGTATCGCCATCAACGGATTCGGCCGCATCGGACGCAACGTCCTGCGCGCACTCTATACCCAAGGCTATCGCCAGGACCTGCAGGTCGTCGCCATCAACGACCTGGGCGACAGCGCCATCAATGCCCACCTGCTCAAGCACGACAGCGTGCACGGCATCTTCGAAGGCACGGTCGAGGTCGACCATGAAAGCCTGACTGTCAATGGTGACCGCATCGCGGTCAGTGCCATCCGCAACCCGGCCGAGCTGCCCTGGAAGGCACTGGCGATCGATGTGGTGTTCGAGTGCACCGGGCTGTTCACCGACCGCGCCAAGGCGGCCGCGCACATTGCCGCCGGCGCGGGCAAGGTGATCATCTCGGCACCGGCCAAGGGCGCCGATGCCACGGTGGTGCATGGCGTGAACCACGATACCCTGCGCGCCTCGCACCAGATCATCTCCAACGCCTCGTGCACCACCAACTGCCTGGCCCCGCTGGCCCAGGTGCTGCATCGCGAATATGGCATCGAACAAGGGCTGATGACGACCATCCACGCCTATACCAACGACCAGAATCTCACCGATGTCTACCACAGCGACCCCTACCGGGCGCGGTCGGCGACCCAATCGATGATCCCCAGCAAGACCGGCGCCGCCGAAGCGGTCGGCCTGGTGTTGCCGGAACTGGCCGGCAAGCTTACCGGGATGGCGGTGCGCGTGCCGGTGATCAACGTGTCGCTTGTCGACCTGACCGTGAACCTGCGGCGGGAGGCAAGCAGCGAGGAGGTCAACAAACTGTTCCTCGAGGCCAGCCAGCATTCCCGCGTGCTGGGCTACAACGCCTTGCCGCTGGTGTCGTGCGACTTCAACCACAACCCGCTGTCGTCGATCTTCGATGCCAACCACACCCGGGCCAACGGCCGCATGCTCAAGGTGCTGGCCTGGTACGACAACGAGTGGGGGTTCTCGAACCGGATGCTGGACAATTGCCTGGCGCTGTTCAGCGCTCGCTGAACATGCCACGTAACACGAATGTGCTTGACCAGGTGAGCGGATGATAAGCATTATCATTTGCTTGCCATCGGTCAGGTATGTTTGTGAGTCATTCCCGGTTCGACACCGTCTTCATCAACCAGCGCCTTGTCCTGCTGCGCACGCTGCAGCGCATGGTCGACAACCCCAGCACCGCTGAAGACCTGTTGCAGGAAACCTACCTGCGCGTTACCCGGGCGCTGGGCGAGCGGTCGATCGAGCACCTCGAGCCCTTTGTCTTCCAGACCGCGCGCAACCTTGCTCTGGACCACCTGCGCGCCCGCCGCGTACAGGCGCGCACCCTGCTCGACGACGTGCCCGAGCAGGTGCTGCACAACGTCGCCGCTCCCCTGGGCAGCAATGAAGACGCCGCCCACGCCCAACAGTTGCTCAAGCGCATCAGCGTGAGCCTTGGGCAACTGACCCAGCGCCAGCAACGCATCTTCATCCTCAGTCGCCTGCATGGCGCGAGCTACCTGGAAATCGCCGAGCAACTGCAGGTCTCGGCCAGCACGGTACAGAAGGAGCTGAAGCTGATCATGGCGATCTGCCTGGGAGTGGCCGAGCGCCTCAAGTGAACCGTTCGCCCGACACATGACGTGCCCAAGCGCTTGCCATGCCCCGGCGCAGCCTTGATGATCTGGAACGAACACGCTTTCAAGGATCCTCCGTGACCCAGCGCCCCGCCCCTCGCCCCTCGCCTGCCGGGCTTGATTCCCGCGCCCGTGCCATGGACGAAGCGATGGACTGGCTTATCCGCCTGCAATGCGCCGATGCGGCCGATACCCAGGCATTCGAGGTCTGGCTCGAGGCCGACCCGGCCAATGCCAGCGCCTATGTCGAGGCCGAGTCCCTGTGGAACGGCGCTACGCTGCGCCAGAGCGCCGAGCAACTTGAGCGAGGTCGCCGCGCCTGCCTGCGTGGACGCCTGCGCAGCCATTGGAAACCCTTGGCCACGGCCGCGATGCTGCTGGTCGGGCTGTTCACGTTCGGCAACCTGCCCGTGCGCCTGCAGGCCGACCACCATACCGTGGTCGGTGAACGCCAGCGCCTGCAGCTCGAGGACGGCGCCAAGGTGCTGCTCAATACCGACTCGGCCTTCGCCAGCGAGCTCAGGGGCGAACGGCAGATAGCGCGCCTGCTGCAAGGCGAGGCGTTCTTCGAGGTCAGGGAGCAAGGCAAGCGTGCGCTCGAGGTCGAGGCCGGGCCAGTGCGGGCCGAAGTGCGCGATACCGACTTCGCGGTTCGCTACCTCGATGGCCAGGCCCTGGTGCGGGTGCGGCGCGGCGACGTCGACCTGCGCTCGGCCAGTGACCAGCGCATCCGTCTGAGCGCGGGCGACAGCATCAGCGTCGGCCCGCAGGGCTTCGGCGCGCGCGGGCGCCTGGACCCGGCCAAGGACCTGGCCTGGGTCGACGGCCGCCTGGTGTTCGAGAACTGCCCGTTGGACCAGGTACTGGCCGAAGTACGTCGCTACTACCCCGGCTGGATCATCAACCGCAATGCACGGATCGAGCAGATGGCCATCACCGGCAACTACCGCCTCGACCAGCCGCTGGAAACCCTGCGCGCGCTGGCCGACATCACCTCGGCGCAGCTGCACGAGTACCCTGCCGTGGTCATCCTCAACTGACCTGAAGTTTTTTTACGCGCTCACGCCATCCCGTTCGTCTCGTTATAGCCAATGCAACTGATTCTCGTTTTTGATCAGGCACCAACTATAACGATGTGCGACAGGAAGCCCCCCACCGATGCCAACAGGTACACCCCGCCAGTCCCCTTCCATTGAGCGCCTGGGCCAGCGCTGCAGCTTGTCCTTGCTGACCCTGGCGTTGCTCGC
>JAQZAY010000467.1 GCA_029239415.1 Pseudomonas sp.
AGTTATTCTTTAACGATATTTAAATTATCCCGCTTATGACTTTATAGTCGCTCTCACTGCGTACCTGCCGACCAATCGGCGCGCCGCACGACTTGAACGAACACGGTACACCCGTGAGTTTCTGATCGTTGCGTGCCCACAGATTGGCGCGCACTGCGTGGGAGTGAATCATGCCAGCCGCCTTGAACGCCTTGTCGTCCAACGACAGCGCACAGCCGCAATCCTTCGAAATCCGCCCGTTCCCCGGTGCCGTCGGTGCCGAAATCATCGGCCTGGACCTGGCCAGAGGCGTCAACGCCGAAGACTTCGCCCGGATCCATCGCGCCTACCTCGACCATCATGTCCTGGTGTTCCGCAACCAGCGCATCACCCCCGAGCAGCAGATCGCCTTCAGCCGCCGCTTCGGCAAACTGCAGATCCACGTGCTCAAGCAGTTCCTGCTGGCCGGGCGTCCGGAAATCCTCATCGTCTCCAACATCATCGAGAACGGCCAGAACATCGGTCTTGGCGACGCTGGCAAGTTCTGGCACTCGGACCTCTCCTACAAGGAACTCCCAAGCCTGGGCTCGATGCTGCACGCCCAGGAGCTACCGAGCGAAGGTGGCGACACCTTGTTCGCCGACATGCACAAGGCCTACGACGCACTGCCCGAAGCGCTGCGCAAGGCCGTGCAGGGCCGCGAGGCCGCACATTCCTACACCGCGCGCTACAGCGAGACCAAGTTCGAGGGCAACTGGCGCCCGACGCTGACCCCCGAGCAGCTTGCACAGGTGGCCGAAGTGACCCACCCGGTGGTGCGCACCCATCCCGAGAACGGCCGCAAGGCCCTGTTCGTCAGCGAAGGGTTCACCACCCGCATCGTCGGCCTGCCCGAGGATGAAAGCCGCGAGATCCTGCAGCAGCTGTACGCCTACAGCGTGCTCGAGCAGAACATCTACCGCCACCAATGGCAGCCCCACGACCTGGTGTTCTGGGACAACCGCTCGCTGATCCACCTCGCCGCCGGCTGCCCCGCGCACCTGCGCCGCAAACTCTACCGCACCACCATCCAGGGCGATGCCCCGTTCTGACGACTGAGGAAATGACACCATGCGCAACCCCATCAGCCGCCTGGCGGCCAGCATCGCCCTGGGCGCCAGCCTTGTCGCCGGTAGCCTTGCCGCGCCGAGCATGGCCCAGGCCGAAGGCGAAATCCGCATCGCCGAGCAGTTCGGCATCGTCTACCTGCTGCTCAACGTGGTCCGTGACCAGCAACTGATCGAGAAACACGGCAAGGAAGAAGGGCTCGACATCAAGGTCGACTGGGCGCAGCTGTCGGGTGGCTCGGCCATCAACGATGCACTGCTGTCCGGCTCGGTGGACATCGCCGGCGCCGGTGTCGGCCCGCTGCTGACCGTCTGGGACCGCACCAAGGGCCGACAGAACGTCAAGGCCGTGGCTTCGCTGGGCAACTTCCCGTACTACCTGGTCAGCAGCAACCCCGATGTGAAGACCATCGCCGACCTGTCCGAGAAGGACCGCATCGCCTTGCCCGCGGTAGGCGTGTCGGTGCAGTCGCGCTTCCTCCAGTACGCCGCCGCCAAGCAGTGGGGCGACAAGGAATACAACCGTCTCGACAAGTACACCCTGGCCGTGCCGCACCCGGACGCCACCGCCGCCCTGTTGGCCGGCGGCACCGAGCTGAACGGCCACTTCTCCAACCCGCCGTTCCAGGACCAGGTGCTGGCCAACAAGAATGTGCACGTGGTGCTCGACAGCTATGAGCTGCTGGGCCCCAACTCGCCAACCCTGTTGTTCGCCACCGAGAAATTCCGCAAGGAAAACCCCAAGACCTACAAGGCGTTCATCGAGGCCCTGGCCGAGGCGGCCGAGTTTGCGCAAAACGACAAGGGCGCGGCCGCCGACACCTACATCCGCGTGACCAAGTCCAGGATCGACCGCGCCGAACTGCTCAAGATCATCGACAACCCGCAGTACGAGTTCACCATCACGCCAAAGAACACCTACCCGCTGGCAGAGTTCCTCTACCGGGTCGGCGCCATCAAGCACAAGCCCGAATCGTGGAAGGACTACTTCTTCCAGGATGAACGCCCGCTGCAGGGGAGCTGATGCCCATGACCGCCCCATTGCCAGGCCACACGGCCAGCAGCCTGAGCCATGTCGATACCGCACCGCTGCTGCAGGTGGACAACCTCAGCCTCGAATACCGCACCGGGCAACGCGTGGTGCGGGCCACCCACCAGGTCAGCTTCGAAGTGGACCGCGCCGACCGCTTCGTGCTGCTCGGCCCCTCCGGCTGTGGCAAGTCGACCTTGCTCAAGGCCGTGGCCGGCTTCATCGAGCCCAGTGAAGGGCAGGTCCTGCTTGAAAGCCAGAAGGTCAAGGGCCCGGGCCCGGACCGCATCGTGGTGTTCCAGGAGTTCGACCAGCTGCCACCCTGGAAAACCGTCAAGCAGAACGTCATGTTCCCGCTGCTGGTGTCCGGCACGCTCAAGCGCGCCGAGGCCGAGGAGCGCGCCTTGCACTATCTCGACAAGGTCGGCCTGGCCGCCTTCGCCGACGCCTACCCGCACACGTTGTCGGGCGGCATGAAGGCGCGGGTGGCGATCGCCCGTGCCCTGGCGACCCAGCCCAAGATCCTGCTCATGGACGAGCCGTTCGCCGCCCTCGATGCGCTGACCCGGCGCAAGATGCAGGAAGAGCTGCTGCTGCTGTGGGAGGAGGTGCGTTTCACGTTGTTGTTCGTCACCCACTCCATCGAGGAAGCGCTGGTGGTGGGCAACCGTATCCTACTGCTCTCGCCCCACCCGGGCCGGGTGCGCGCCGAAGTGCACAGCCACCAGTACGGCATGGGCAGCCTCGGAGCCAGCGATTTCCAGGCCAGTGCCCAGCGCATCCACCGCCTGCTGTTCAACGAGGGAGCGGAGCCTGCCCA
>JAQZAY010000078.1 GCA_029239415.1 Pseudomonas sp.
GGTGTTCATCCCGCTGACCGTGGGCGGCGGCGTGCGTACCGTGCAGGACATCCGCAACCTGCTCAACGCCGGTGCCGACAAGGTCTCGATCAACACGGCCGCCGTGTTCAACCCTGAGTTCGTCGGTGAGGCCGCCGAGCGTTTCGGCTCGCAGTGCATCGTGGTCGCCATCGACGCCAAGAAGGTCTCGGCGCCGGGCGAAGAGCCACGCTGGGAAATCTTCACCCACGGCGGACGCAAGCCGACCGGGCTCGATGCCGTGGCGTGGGCCAGGAAGATGGAAGGACTGGGCGCCGGCGAGATCCTGCTCACCAGCATGGACCAGGACGGCATGAAGAATGGCTTCGACCTGGGGGTAACCCGGGCGATCAGCGATGCCCTGGGCATCCCGGTGATCGCCTCGGGCGGGGTGGGCAACCTGCAGCACCTGGCCGACGGGATCCTGGAAGGTCACGCCAGCGCGGTGCTGGCGGCCAGTATCTTCCACTTCGGCGAATACACCGTGCCGGAGGCCAAGGCCTACATGGCGCAGCGGGGAATCGTGGTGCGCTGAGTCAGCGGTTTTGAGCTTCAAGCCTCAAGCCTCAAGCTTGAAGCTTGAAGCTGCTTACCCGTGGTTCTTGCCCAGCAACGCATGATACAACTCGCTGTCCCCGAGGATCCCCACCACCGAATTGCCTTCCTGCAACACCAGCTTGTTGCCCGTCTGGTACCTGATCTGCAGCGCATCGCGCATGCCGATGTCGACGTTCACCAAGGTTGGCTTGCGGCCCAGGGTCTCCACCGCCTGCCCTGGCGTCCAGTTCTGCAGGTCCAGGCCGTTGATGCCCTGGCGCGCCCCCTTGATGGTATTGCCTTCGGCCAGGTCGATCCACGAGTCACCGCTCGGGTCCAGGCACACTGACCCATTGATCCGCTTGCACCGGTCCAGGGTGCGCATCAGGCTGCGCCCGCACAACACGTTGAGCGGGTTGGTGTGGGCGACAAAGGTGCGCACGTACTCGTCGGCCGGGTTGAGCACGATGTCCTCGGGCTTGCTGTACTGGATGATCCGCCCGTCCTTCATGATCGCGATGCGGCTGCCCAGCTTCAGGGCCTCGTCGAGGTCGTGGCTGACGAACACGATGGTCTTGTTCAGCTTGCGCTGCAGCTCCAGCAACTCGTCCTGCAGGCCCTGGCGGATCAGCGGGTCGAGGGCCGAGAAGGGCTCGTCCATCAGCAGGATATCGGCGTCCATCGCCAGTGCCCGGGCAAGGCCCACGCGCTGCTGCATGCCGCCGGAGAGTTCGTCGGGCTTCTTGTTGCGCCACTGGGTCAGGCCCACCAGCTCGAGCTTGGCGTCCACCAGCTTGCGCCGTTCCTTTTCCGGGCGCCCCTGCATCTCGAGGCCGAAGCTGATGTTCTCGCGTACCGTCAGCCAGGGCATCAGGGCGAACTTCTGGAACACCATGGCGATGCGCTGGGTGCGCATCATCTTCAGCTCGGCCGGGGTGCAATGGGCGATGTCGATGTACGCACCTTCATGCTCGACGTGCAGTTTGCCCCGACTGACCGTATTGAGGCCATTGATGCAGCGAAGCAGGCTCGACTTGCCCGAGCCCGACAGGCCCATCAGCACGCAGATCTCGCCCTTGTCGATGTCCAGGTTGGCCTTTTCGACACCCACCACCAGCCCGGTCTTCTTCAGGATCTGCTCGCGGGTCATGCCCTGGTCGAGCAGGCTCAAGGCCTCGCGTGGGCGATTGGAAAAGATCACGTCTACGTCTTCGAAGCGGATGATGCTCATGCTTCACCTCTTACCTGAACATCGGGTTGCTTGCAGATACGGTCGAGCATGATCGCCAGCAGGACGATCGCCAGCCCAGCCTCGAAGCCAAGGGCGATATCAGCGGTGTTCAGTGCGTTGACCACCGGCTTGCCGAGGCCATCGGCGCCCACCAGGGCAGCGATCACCACCATCGACAGCGACAGCATGATGCATTGGGTCACGCCGGCGGCGATGCTCGGCATGGCGTGCGGCAGTTCTATCCGCGACAGCAGTTGGCGGCGCGAGCAGCCGAAGGCCTTGCCGGCATCCATCAATTCCTGCGGCACGTCGCAGATGCCCAGGTAGGTCAGGCGGATCGGCGCTGCGATGGCGAACACCACGGTGGAGATCAGCCCTGGCA
The DNA here is from genome assembly GCA_029239415.1 of Pseudomonas sp. The sequence goes on from JAQZAY010000078.1 coordinate 2,169, forward strand.
CCACACCCAGGCCGAACAGGGTCAGGGTAGGGATCAGGTAGACGAAGGTGGGCACGGTCTGCATCAGGTCCAGCACCGGGCGCATGGCGGTGTAGAACATCGGCTTGTGCGCGGCGAGGATGCCCAGCGGCACGCCGATGGCCACGCAGACGAAGGTTGCGAACATCACCTGGGCAAGGGTCTCCATGGTTTCCTGCCAGTAGCCCAGGTTGTAGATCAACAGCAAGGAGAGCGCGCAGAACGCGGTCAATGCCCATTTGCGCTGGATCAGGTGGGCGAGGGCCGCGATCAGGGCGATCAGGACGAAGGGGTTGAACCAGGTCAGCGCCCCGGTGACTGCATGAATCATGAATTCCAGGGCCTGGGCGATGGCGTCGAAGTACTCGGCACCATTCTGCGTGAGCCAGTCGACGAAGGCCGCGATGTACTGGCCCAGTGGTATTTTTTGATCGATAAGCATGATAGCGAGCTTCCACCTGCAAAGATTGAAGTCAGCCCAGGGCGGACACGGTCCCGTCCCGGCGCGTGCTTGCGGCTACTGCGTCAACTTGGCCTTGGCCGCCTCCAGCCCGGGCTTGCCGTCCACCGTCGTTACCCCGGCAAGCCAGGTGTCCAGTACCTGCGGGTTCTTCTTGAGCCATGCCTGGGCGGCAGCCTCGGGTTTCATCTTGTCGTCCAGCACGTTGCCCATCAGGGTGCTTTCCATGTCCAGCGTGAAGGACAGGTTCTTCAGCAACTGGCCGACGTTGCTGCATTCCTGGACATAGCCCTTGCGGGTATTGGTCAGGACGGTCGCCTTGCCGAACTCCGGGCCGAAGAAGTCATCGCCGCCGGCCAGGTACTGCAGCTTGAAGCGCTTGTTCATCGGGTGGGGTTCCCAGCCAAGGAACACCACGTCGGTACCGCGCCGCGCGGCGCGATCGACCTGCGACAGCATCCCTGCCTCGCTGGACTCGACCATCTTGAAGCCGGCGTCCTTCAGGCCAAAGGCGTTCTTGTCGATCATGCTCTGGATGGTGCGGTTGCCGTCGTTGCCAGGCTCGATGCCGTAGATCTTGCCATCGAGCTCCTTCTTGAACCTGGTAATGTCGGCGAAGTTCTTCAGGCCCTTGTCATACAGGGCCTGGGGCACGGCGAGGGTGTACTTGGCGTTCTCGAGATTGGTGCGCACGGTCTCGACGGTGCCGGCCTCGCGATAGGCCTTGATGTCGTTCTCCATGGTCGGCATCCAGTTGCCGAGGAACACGTCCATGTTCTTGCCGTCTGCCAGCGACTTGTAGGTCACCGGCACCGAGATCATGGTAGTACGGGTCTTGTAGCCCAGGGCTTCGAGGACGACGCTGGTCACGGCGGTGGTCACGGTGATATCGGTCCAGCCGACGTCCGAGAAATTGACCGTGTGGCACTGCTCGGGTTCTGCCGCCTGGGCCAGTAGCGACGCACTCAGGAGCGCGGCCAGCAACAGCGAGGGTGAACCTTTCATGGATGGACTCCTTGGATTTTTTTTCGGATGTCCCGGGGGCCGCCGTGCTTTGTCAGGTGCACCGGTCGGCGGATCCTGCCGGGCGGCAGGATCGGGGCCGTGCAATCGAGTCGCTTCGATCATCTACCAGCGCCGGGCAAACGCATACAGGGTGGGTCGTATCCAGTACAGGACGAGTCGCATCCAGCGTAGACGAGGTCGCATACAGGTTTTTTCCTGCCCCGGGTGCGGCGCGTGCCGAGCACTGGCCGCCGGGGTGATCGAGCGTCGGACGCTGCGCTGTTTTGGCCCCTCGAGGACAAGCGTGCTTGCTTGTGGCGCGTCGCTGCCCCGGATGTCCTGTGCGCGACACTGCTGCTGTCGGTGACACTAAAGGATGTCGTTTCTGGGACATCTCCCACAAGTGATACTGATTTGCTCAGCATGGGTGCGCAGATGCCTTGGCACGCTTGTTTCACATTGCATCTAAACTAAGAGGAATTGTCCTACAAAACGGGCCTGTGGGGGTCGTTTCTGGGTTTAGTTGGACAGGCATTCAATTTCAGGCATGGCGTTTGCTCTGAAATCGGCAAGGCCCTGCACAAGAAACGGGGCCGTGACAACAACAACGGTGCCCGCCTGAGGCACACCCCTGCATTTGTGTGAGGAGAACCGCGATGACGTCGTACACCTCCGGGCCCCAGTCCCAGAACCGCACAGCCCCCCAGTCCATCGGTTTTCTCCTGCTGGACAACTTCACCCTGATCTCGCTTGCATCGGCCGTCGAGCCACTGCGCATGGCCAACCAGCTGTCGGGCCGCGAGCTGTACCGCTGGCATACCCTGACCGTCGATGGCGGCCAGGTCTGGGCCAGCGATGGCCTGCAGATCACGCCGGATGCCGCCATGCACAGCTCGCCGCCGATCGACACGGTCATCGTCTGCGGTGGCGTGGGCATCCAGCGCACCGTCACCCGCGAGCACGTTACCTGGCTGCAGAGCCAGGCACGCCAGTCGCGCCGCCTGGGCGCGGTCTGCACCGGCAGCTGGGCACTGGCCTGCGCCGGCCTGCTCGATGGCTTCGATTGCAGCGTGCACTGGGAGTGCCTGGCGTCGATGCAGGAGGCCTTCCCGCGGGTGAGCATGAGCACTCGTCTGTTCACCCTCGACCGCAACCGCTTCACCAGCTCTGGCGGCACCGCGCCCCTGGACATGATGCTGCACCTGATCAGCCGTGATCATGGCCGCGAGCTGTCGGCGGCGATCTCCGAGATGTTTGTCTACGAGCGTATCCGCAACGAGCAGGACCACCAGCGCGTGCCGCTCAAGCACATGCTCGGCACCAACCAGCCCAAGCTGCAGGAAATCGTCGCGCTGATGGAGGCCAACCTCGAGGAGCCGATCGACCTGGACGAACTGGCGGTCTATGTCGCGGTGTCGCGGCGCCAGCTCGAGCGCCTGTTCCAGAAGTACCTGCACTGCTCGCCGTCACGCTACTACCTCAAGCTGCGCCTGATCCGCGCCCGGCAGCTGCTCAAGCAGACGCCGATGTCGATCATCGAGGTGGCATCGGTCTGTGGCTTCGTTTCCACGCCGCACTTCTCCAAGTGCTACCGCGAGTACTTCGGCATTCCACCGCGTGACGAACGTGTCGGTTCCAATACCGCGCAGCAGGTGGCGATGATGCCGATCCCGCAGGCCATGGTGCTCTCGCCGCACAGCGGGCCACTGGCGTCGCTGAGCCAGGCGCGCAATGAGTCGACCTTTGCCAGCGTGAGGCTCTGACCGCGCCGTGACTCTTTTCACGGACAAGTCGGAGCGCCGAACGAGGGCGAAGCCCTCGCAGGTTTTCAGGCGCGCTTGATGTACTGCACCAACGCAGGCAACAACTGCTTGTCGATGGCTTCGCGCACCGCCGGCAAGATAGTCGCGCTGCCGGTGTACATCTGCTCGACCATGCCGCGCAGGGCCTTGGCGCGCGACTCGTCCAAACCGCGCACGGCGCATTCGCAGGCCTGCTCGGCGCTGGCGCCGGCGGGCATCTCGAAGCCCAGGGCGCGCAGGTGGCCCACGAGGTCTTCCTGATCAATCAAGTCCGCATGCATCATCGTTGTAGTCCTTGTTGGCTGCCATGGTCGTTCAGCCGATTCTGTGACCAACCCCAAGGCCCCGCAAGAACAGAATGGGCCCATGACTGCTTTGGCTAAGAGCACGTCGTTTTCAACTAAATCCTCAGCGCGGTAAGCCTGCACACTGAAGTCATTCACAGCTTCCAGGGTTTGGTCACCCTTCTCTCGCCAGTGGATGTTGCTCGCTCTTGGCCCCGGTAGCTCACGGCTTTCCGGGGTTATTTTTTGCTGGCGGCAAGGTCATCGCCCGTCCCGCGTATGCAGCAGGGGGCAGGTCGCGCTGTCCATCCACCAGAACCTCCAGGCACGCCAGGCTCGTTGCGCTGAAGGGTTCGGACTTCGGGCCTGCCAGGTGCACATGCAGCAACATCTGCTCACTGGCCGCCAGGGCTTCTTCGAACCCTTCACGATGCAGGCTGTGGTACAGGTGCAGCCGCTTGCGATCAAAGCCGATGATCTGCGTTTGCACCCACACCTGGGTGTCGAGCTTTACCTCATGCAAGTAGTTGATGTGCGCCTCCAGGGTAAACAACGAGGTGCCACTTTGCCCCCGGCTGTCCGCATCCAGGCCGATGCGTTCCATCAACGCATCGGTGGCATAGCTGAAAATCAGCAGGTAATAGGCATCGCGCAGGTGGCCGTTGTAGTCGACCCACTCTTTCTGGATCGGGGTACGGTAGGTGGTCAGTGCGGGCATCCCTTTCTCCCTCAGTCGCCAAAGGCCAGGCCATGGCGCGCCTTGGTGCTGGCGATCGCAGCCTGCACGGCGAGCAGGCAGTCATCGCGGTAGCGCTCCAGCGCGCCGATGCTGTGGCTGCCCAGTTGCGCCGTGGTGCCTTCGACCACGTCGTCGATCAGCCTGTCGGTCAGCGGCGGGGCCGGCAGGTAGGTCCAGGGCAACTGCAGGGCCGGGCCGAACTGGGCCATGAAGTGGCGCATGCCGGCATCGCCGCCTGCCAGGGTGTAGGTCAGGAAGCTACCCATGAACGACCAGCGCAGGCCGGCACCGAAGCGGATCGCATCGTCGATCTCGCCGGTCGTCGCCACGCCGTCGTTGACCAGATGCAGGGCCTCGCGCCAGAGGGCTTCGAGCAGGCGGTCGGCGATGAAACCGGGGACTTCCTTGCGCACATGCAAGGGGCGCATGCCGAGTGCGGTGTAGATGGTCTTCGCCGCCTCGATGGCCTCGGGCGCAGTGTGCTGGCCGCCGACGATTTCCACCAGCGGCAGCAGGTACACCGGGTTGAACGGATGGCCGACCAGGCAACGCTCCGGACAGGTGGCCGACTCGTAGAATTCGCTGGGCAACAGGCCCGAGGTGCTTGAAGCGATGATCGCCTCGGGCTTGGCCGCTGCGCTGACCCGGGCATGCAGGTCCAGTTTCAACTCGAGCCGCTCTGGCGCGCTTTCCTGAATGAAGTCGGCGTCGCTCACGCAGGCCTCGAGGGTGTCCACAAAGCGCAGCCGCTGTTGCGAGGCGCCAGGCGCCAAGCCCTGTTTCTCAAGGGCAGGCCAGGCATCGGCGATGCGCTGGCGCAAGGCCTGCTCGGCACCGGGAGCCGGGTCCCAGGCAGTCACGTCCAGGCCATGGGCGAGCGCGCGGGCGATCCAGCCGCTGCCGATGACGCCGCTGCCCAGGGCCGCGAAGGTGTTGATGTCGGTGATGAAAGGCATGTGCGTCTCCTGGGTATCAGCGGCGGGTGAGGTTCATCCTTGCGCGGCCTTCGGCCGGGGTCAGCACGCGGGCGCCGAGGCGGGTGACGATCTCTGCCGCGCGCTCGACCAGTTGCCCGTTGCTGGCAAGCACGCCGCGGTCCAGATAGAGGTTGTCTTCGAGGCCTACCCGCACGTTGCCGCCGAGCAAGATCGCTTGCGCGGCCATGGGCATCTGCATGCGGCCGATGCCAAAGCCCGCCCAGGTGGCCCCGGCCGGCAGGTTGTCGACCATGGCCTTCATGGTGCCGGTGTCGGCCGGCGCGCCCCATGGGATGCCCAGGCACAGCTGGAAGAGCGGGTCGTCGAGCAGGCCCTCCTTGATCATCTGCTTGGCGAACCACAGGTGGCCGGTGTCGAAGATCTCCAGCTCTGCCTTCACGCCCAGTTCGGTGATGCGCTTGGCGCCTGCGCGTAGTTGAGCGGGGGTGGAGACGTAGATGCTGTTGCCATCGCCGAAATTGAGCGTGCCGCAGTCCAGGGTGCAGATCTCCGGCAGCAGTTGCTCGACATGGGCCAGGCGCTCCAGCGGGCCGATCAGGTCGGTGCCGGTGCCGAATTCCATCGGCGTCTCGCCCGGGCCGATCTCCAGGTCGCCGCCCATGCCGGCGGTAAGGTTGACGATGATGTCCACGTCCGCCTCGCGGATGCGCTCCATCACTTCGCGGTACAGCGCCACGTCGCGGCTGAAGCGGCCGGTCCGGGGGTCGCGGACGTGGCAGTGGACCACGGTGGCGCCGGCCTTGGCGGCCTCGACGGCGGCAGCGGCGATCTGCTCGGGGGTGACGGGGACCAGGTGGCTCTTGCTGGCGGTGTCGCCGGCGCCGGTGAGGGCGCAGGTGATGATGACTTCGGGGTTCATCGGGTTTTCCTCCGGTCGATGTTCGACGGCCCGTGGCCTCTAGGCGAACGGGGTGTCAGTGGTATTGGTAGTGGCCTCTTCGCTGGCAAGTCGGAGCGCCGAACCGCAGCTCCGGCTTGCCAGCGAAGAGGTCCTGTCAGTTGGCGGTAATCTTCAGGTTGTCCGCCGCAGGCTTGCCGTCGAAGGTGGTCACGCCCTCGAGCCAGCGCTTCTGGTCCTCGGGATGGTCCTTGAGCCACTGGCGGGCAGAATCGAGGGGGTCCTTGTGATCAAGCAGCGGCTGCATCATCCGGCTCTCGTCCTCGGCGCTGAAGGTCAGGTTGGCCAGCAACCGGTGGGCGTTGGGGCAGCGCTGTGCGTAGTCCGGCGCGGTCACCGTCCACACCGTGGCACGCCCTTCGTCCGGGCCCAGCGCGTCCTGGCTGTCGCCCAGGTAGACCATGTCGACGTTGACGTTCATCGGGTGCGGCGCCCAGCCAAAGAACACCACCGCTTCCTTGCGCCGCACCGCGCGGTCGACGGCGGCGAGCATGCCGGCCTCGCTGGACTCGACCAGCTGGAACTTGCCCAGCCCGAACTGGTTCTTGGCGATCATCGCCTTGATCTGGGTATTGGCGCCCGAGCCTGGCTCGATGCCATAGATCTTGCCGCCCAGTTCTTTCTCGAACGTGTGGATGTCGGCAAACGTCTTCAGCCCTTTGTCGGCCAGGTAGCGGGGCACTGCCAGGGTGGCCCGGGCATCTTCCAGGCTGGGCTTTTCCAGCACCTTCACCTGCTGCTGCTTCACGAAAGGAGTGATGGTCTGGTTCATGATCGGGTTCCAGTACCCGAGGAACATGTCCAGGCGGTTGTCGCGGATGCCGGCGAAGATGATCTGTTGCGAGGCGCTGGTCTGCTTGGTCTGGTATCCCAGGCCGTCGAGCAGCACCTGGGCCATGGCGCTGGTGGCGATCACATCGGTCCAGTTGACCACGCCCAGGCGCACGTTCTTGCAGGCGGCGGGCTCGGCGGCGAACACAGGAGCACTCAAGGTGGCGCTGACGGCAATGGTCAGCAGGCTGCGGCGGATCAAGCGGTGCATGGTGGCTCCTCCAACGGCAGTGCATGTTGTTGTCGGGATCGGCCTCTCTGGACCGTGTGACATACGCTACGCGGCCGGCGTGGTGGAAAATCGCACGCTGGCGACCCAGACTAGTACACCAGCGACCAAGTCCCTTGCGAGGATGCCCAGGCGATGCCCGACGCGATCCACTTTCTGCTGCTGCCCGGCTTTTCGGCCATGGGTTTCATCTCTGCGCTCGAGCCCCTGCGGGTGGCCAACCGGTTTCGCCCCGGGCTGTACCGTTGGCGCGTGCTGAGCCTGGACGGCGGGCCGGTGCAGGCCAGCAATGGCATGTCGGTGAACGCCGATGCGCCGCTCGCTGGAACGGAGAAGGGGTGGATGCTGCTGGTGGTGGCCGGGTTCGATCCGTTGGCGTCCTACAGCCCGTGCCTGCAACACGAGCTTCGACGCCTCGACCATCAAGGGATGGTGCTTGGCGGTATCGACACCGGTGCCGTGGTGCTGGCCGAGGCCGGCCTGCTCGATGGCCATCGGGCGACCCTGCACTGGGAAGCGCTCGAAGCCTTCAAGGAAAACTATCCCCGGCTGGAGGTCACCCAGGAGCTGTTCGAGATCGATCGTCGACGCATTACCTGCGCAGGCGGCACGGCATCGATCGACCTGATGCTCGACCTGATCGCCCAGGCCCATGGCGGCGAGCTCGCGGTGCAGGTGTCCGAGCAGTTCGTGCTCGGCCGCATCCGCCCGCGCCGGGATCACCAGCGCATGCAGATCGCCTCGCGCTATGGCATCAGCAACAAGAAGCTGGTGCGAGTGATCGGCGAGATGGAAGCCAACACCGAGCAGCTGCTCAATACGCAGGTGCTGGCCGATGGCGTACAGGTGACCCGTCGGCAACTGGAGCGGTTGTTCAGGTTGTACCTGCATGACACGCCGAGCGGGTTCTACCTGCGGTTGCGGCTGGACAAGGCCCGGCAGCTGTTGAAGCAGACGGACCTGAGCGTGCTGGAGGTCAGCATTGCCTGCGGGTTCGAGTCGGGGTCGTACTTCACCCGGTGCTATCGGGTCAGGTTCGGGCGTTGTCCGCGGGAGGACAGGCAGGTCAGCATGGTGTCATGAGGATAGGCCGGTGACAGGACCGGCCCCTTCGCTGGCAAGCCAGCTCCCACAGGTACCAGTGCAGTTCTCAGAGGCTGTATCTGGCCATCTCACAGGTACAGCGGAGGCCGTATGGCTACTGCGGTACCTGTGGGAGCTGGCTTGCCAGCGAAGGGGGCGCCGCGCAGGTTACTGTTGCCCTATGGACTGCAGGTATTCCGACCGGTCGTCGCTACGCTGCGCCACGCACAGGTTCCACGCCGCCTCGAACGCCGGGGTCCCGGCCTGCTCGGCATAGGTCTCGACCTTGCAGTCGGCATCGCGCAACCCGGCCCACAGCTTCTCGGCGGCCTGCAACCGCGCGGTCAGCTCCCTGACCTTGTCGCCTTCGTCCGGATACTGGTCGCCAATGCGTTGCACCAGTTCATCGAACGCGCTGGCCAGCTCGCGCTCGGCGGTCTGCCGGCTGAATGCGGCGCAGGCCTGGCTTTGCTGGTCGGTCTCGACAGTATCGCAGGGCGTGCTTTCTTCCTCCCCGGCCTGCGCGCCAAGTGCCACGGCCAGCAGAAGCAGCCATGCCATTGATTTCATCGATAATCTCCTCGACCGGATGATGGACCGGGTGATTCTCGCTCAGCCACGCGTCGTGCGGTAGCTGTCTGAAAAAAATGTCATCAAAGCCCTGGCCATACCGTTGTCGAGACTGGATCTCATTGCCAGGCGACGCGCCAGAGCGCGTCGTGTCGCCCGTTGACGCTTTCGGCAAACCCCCTGTCGTTTTTGCATCGGGGCGCCCTGACGCGGGGGCATATGCTGGCCCCAAAGCGTCGGCACAAAGCTCGGCGCGTCCAGATCAACAAAAGGGGACAGTCTGATGAGCCCAGCCGAACTACATGCCGACAGCATCGTCATCGATGGCCTGATCATCGCCAAATGGAATCGCGAGCTGTTCGAGGACATGCGCAAGGGCGGCCTGACGGCGGCCAACTGCACGGTGTCGGTCTGGGAAGGCTTCAAGGCCACCGTCGACCAGATCGCGGCCAGCCAGAAGCTCATCCGCGAGAACAGCGACCTGGTGATGCCGGTGCGCACCACCGCCGACATCCGCAAGGCCAAGGAGCTGGGTAAGACCGGCATTCTCTTCGGTTTCCAGAACGCCCATGCCTTCGAAGACCAGATCGCCTACGTGGACGTGTTCAAGCAACTGGGCGTGGGCATCGTGCAGATGTGCTACAACACCCAGAACCTGGTCGGCACCGGCTGCTACGAGCGCGACGGCGGGCTGTCGGGCTTCGGCCGCGAGATCGTCGCCGAGATGAACCGCGTCGGCATCATGTGCGACCTGTCCCACGTCGGCTCCAAGACCTCCGAGGAGGTGATCCTCGAGTCGAAGAAGCCGGTCTGCTATTCCCACTGCCTGCCTCTGGGCCTGAAGGATCATCCGCGCAACAAGTCCGATGCGGAGCTCAAGTTCATTGCCGACCACGGCGGCTTCGTCGGCGTGACCATGTTCGCGCCGTTCCTGGCCAAGGGCATCGACTCGACCATCGACGACTACGCCGAGGCCATCGAGTACACCATGAACCTGGTGGGCGAGGATGCCATCGGCATCGGTACCGACTTCACCCAGGGCCACGGCCAGGAGTTCTTCGAGTACCTGACCCATGACAAGGGCTATGCCCGCCGCCTGACCAGCTTCGGCAAGATCATCAACCCACTGGGCATCCGCACCGTGGGCGAGTTCCCGAACCTCACCGAGACCCTGCTCAAGCGCGGCCACAGCGAGCGCGTGGTGCGCAAGATCATGGGCGAGAACTGGGTGAACATTCTCAAGGATGTGTGGGGCGAATAAGCCGCTCTCCAAGCCTGTGCCGCCCCGGCCATAGCCGCCGGGGCCATCAATCGAATTTTTCTGGAGTTGAGTTTCCATGGCCAAGATCGCCCCGCAATTGCCAATCGAAGTCGACAGCGAGACCGGTGTCTGGACCTCCGATGCCCTGCCGATGCTGTACGTGCCCCGGCATTTCTTCGTCAACAACCACATTGGCATCGAGGAGGTGCTGGGCGCCGACGCCTACGCCGAGATCCTCTACAAGGCTGGCTACAAGTCGGCCTGGCACTGGTGCGAGAAAGAAGCCGAATGCCATGGCCTGGAAGGCGTCGCGGTGTTCGAGCACTACATGAAGCGCCTGTCGCAGCGCGGCTGGGGCCTGTTCAAGATCCAGGACATCGACCTCGACAAGGGCACCGCCAGCGTCAAGCTCGAGCACTCGGCGTTCGTGTATGTGTACGGCAAGGTCGGGCGCAAGGTCGACTACATGTTCACTGGCTGGTTCGCCGGTGCCATGGACCAGATCCTGGCAGCCCGTGGCAGTTCGATCCGCACTGTGGCCGAGCAGGTCTACGGTGGTTCGGAACAAGGCCACGACGACGGCCTGTTCATCGTCAAGCCGCTGTAAGCCGGAGTACGTGCCATGGCATTCGAAGCGATGTTCCAGCCGATCCAGATCGGCAAACTGACCATCCGCAACCGCGTCCTCAGTACCGCGCACGCCGAGGTCTACGCCACCGACGGCGGCATGACCACCGACCGCTACGTGAAGTACTACGAAGAGAAGGCCAAGGGCGGTATCGGCCTGGCGATCTGCGGCGGCTCCTCGGTGGTGGCCATCGACAGTCCGCAGGAGTGGTGGGCGTCGGTCAACCTGTCGACCGACCGCATCATCCCGCACTTCCAGAACCTGGCCGATGCCATGCACAAGCATGGCGCCAAGATCATGATCCAGATCACCCACATGGGCCGGCGCTCGCGCTGGGACGGCTTCAACTGGCCAACCCTGATGTCGCCTTCGGGCATCCGCGAACCGGTGCACCGCGCCACCTGCAAGACCATCGAGGTCGAGGAGATCTGGCGGGTGATCGGCAACTACGCCCAGGCCGCGCGCCGGGCCAAGGAAGGCGGCCTGGACGGCGTCGAGCTGTCGGCCGTGCACCAGCACATGATCGACCAGTTCTGGAGCCCGCGGGTCAACAAGCGCACCGATGAATGGGGCGGCACTTTCGAAGGCCGCATGAAGTTCGGCATGGAAGTGCTCAAGGCCGTGCGCGCCGAGGTCGGCGATGACTTCTGCGTGGGCATGCGTATCTGTGGCGATGAGTTCCACCCCGATGGCCTGAGCCACGAGGACATGAAGGAGATCGCCAAGTACTACGACGCCACCGGCATGCTCGACTTCTTCGGCGTGATCGGCTCCGGGTGCGACACCCACAACACCCTGGCCAACGTCATCCCGAACAT
>JAQZAY010000468.1 GCA_029239415.1 Pseudomonas sp.
CATCCTGCCGGCCCTGTTCGCCAGCCTCTACCCGCAGCTGGACGTGCTCAACGTCATGCACCTGCACAGCCCGCAGAGCGCGATCCTGTCGGCCATCGTTTTCAACGCGCTGATCATCGTCGCGCTGATCCCGCTGGCGCTGCGCGGCGTACGGGTCCGGGCCACCAGCGCCAACAGCCTGCTGCGGCGCAACCTGCTGATCTACGGTGTGGGCGGGCTGCTGGTGCCGTTCGTCGGCATCAAGCTGATCGACCTGACGCTGACTGCCCTTCACCTGGTTTGAGGAACGCTTCATGAACACTGTGCTCCGTCCCGCCGTCAGCCTCCTGGCCGCGTTGACCCTGCTGACCGGGGTCGCCTACCCGCTGCTGGTCGGTGCCATCGGGCGCCTTGCCTTCCCCGAGCAGGCCCAGGGCAGCCTGGTGCGCGATGCCCAGGGCCAGGTACTCGGCTCGACCCTGATCGCCCAGGCGTTCACCGGCGATGCCTGGTTCCAGCCTCGGCCTTCGGCGGGGGGCTTCGCCACGGTCGCCAGCGCCGCCAGCAACCTGGCGACCACCCACCCCGCACTGCGCCAGCGCCTGCAGGACGACGCCAGGCGCCTGAGCGGGCAGGGCGAGGGGCCGGTGCCGCTGGCCCTGCTGACCACCTCCGGCAGCGGCCTGGACCCGGACCTTCCGCCGGACGCTGCGTTGTGGCAGGTTAAGCGCATCGCCGCGGCCCGTGGCCTGGACGCCGCCGTGCTGGACGCCCTGGTGCGCCAGCAGGTGCGCACGCCGTGGGTCGGGCCGCCGGTGGTCAACGTGCTGGCCTTGAACCTGGCACTGCAACAGCGCTGGCCCCTGATGCCCCGATGAGGACCCTGCCCGATGACTGATCCGGCTCGCGCCGACGCGTTGCTTGCAGCCCTGCCCGATGGCCAGGGTCGCCTGAAGGTGTACCTGGGCGCCAGCGCCGGGGTCGGCAAGACCTGCGCCCTGCTGCGCACGGCCCACGACCTGCAGCGCCAGGGCGTTCGGCTGCGGGTCGGCTGGGTCGAGACCCATGGCCGTGCCGAGACCGAGGCCTTGCTGGTGGGGTTGCCGGTACAGCCCCGCGTGCGCCGGCCCTACCGTGACCGCACCCTCGAGGCCCTGGACCTCGACGCGCTGCTGGCGGCGCGGCCCCAGGTGGCGCTGGTGGACGAGCTGGCGCACAGCAACGCGCCGGGCGGTCGCCATGCCAAGCGCTGGCAGGACGTGCGCGAACTGCTGGCCGCCGGCATCGACGTGCACACCACCCTCAACGTCCAGCACCTGGACAGCCTCAATGACCAGGTTCACGCCATCACCGGGGTGCGCGTCCAGGAGACCGTGCCGGACTGGGTGGTGCTGGAGGCGCACGAACTGGTGCTGGTCGACCTGCCGCCTCGTGAGCTGCTGGAGCGGCTGCGGGCGGGCAAGGTGTACATGCCCGAGCAGGCCCGCGCCGCCATCGAGGCGTTTTTCGTGCCAACGCACCTGGCGGCGCTGCGCGAGCTGGCGATGCAGGTCGCCGCGGCCCACGTCGAAGGCGATGTCGCCCAGGGCTACCGCCAGCAGGGGCTGCCGCTGCCGCAAGGGCGGGGGCGTCTGCTGGTGGCAGTCCGGGGCGATGCGCAGGCCGAGCGCCTGGTGCGTCACGCCAGCCGGGTCGCCGAACGCCGGCACCTGCCGTGGACGCTGGTGCACGTCGACACCGGTCGCGGCCTGGACGATGCGGATCGGCAACGGCTGATGGCGGCGCAACGGCTGGCCGAGCGACTGGGGGGCGAGGTGGTCCGCTTGCGCGCCACCGATGTGGCCGATGCCTTGCTCCAGCATGCCGTCCAGCGCCGGGCCACGGTGCTGCTGGTAGCTGCCGCACGGCGTCGCGTCTGGGGGCTGGGCCTGCCGGGTCGATTGCTGGGCCGGGCCAAGGGGCTGGAAGTCGCCGTGCTCGACCGCGAGGCCGTGGAAGCGCCGCGGACGCGGCGCTGGCGCCCAGCCGCCCGGCGCCGGCACCTGGCCCTGGCGATGCTGGTCTCGGCCCTGGCAGCCGCGCTGTCCTGGGGCCTTTCCACCTGGCTGGCACTGCCCAACATCTCCCTGGTGTTCCTGGCCGGCGTCCTGGTGGTCGCGGTGGTCGGCGGGCTCGGGCCGGCCCTGCTGAGCGCAGGGCTGTCGTTCCTGCTCTACGACTTCCTGTTCATCGCGCCGTTGTATTCGTTCTCGGTGGACCTGCAGGAAGACGTCCTGACTCTGCTGTTCTTCCTGTTCATGGCGACCGTGACCGGCAACCTGGCCACCGCCCAACGGCGGCAATTGCTGGCCCTGCGCGAGACCCAGGCGCACACCGACGAACTGCTCGACCTGTCCCGTCACCTGGCCGCCGCCAGTGACCGTGAGGCGGTGCTGGCGGCGGCGCGACGTCACTTCGAAGGCTGGACCGACGTGCATGTCACCGTTCATGGGCAGGATCCGCACGCGGCCATCGAGCTGCCTTCGAGCCGCGCCGAGGTGGACCGCGCCACCGCGCAATGGGCCTGGAAACACGGCCAGGCGGCCGGGCAGGGCACCAGTACGCTGCCCGCCAGCCAGGCCTGGTGGTGGCCCTTGTGCGTCGAGGGCGGCAGCGTCGGCCTGATCGGGCTGTGGCCGAAGGCAGGCCAGCCGATCCCCGAGGCACGCCGGCGCCTGGCGATGGCGCTGGGCCAACCCCTGGGCCAGGCGCTGGCCCGCGCCGCGTTGGTCGAAGAACTGGAGGCCGCCCGGTTGCTCGGCGAAACCGAAACCCTGCGCAGCGCCTTGCTGGCCTCGGTCTCCCATGACCTGCGCACCCCGCTGACGGCCATGCGCGGCAGCCTGGAAAGCCTGCAACTGTTCGGCGAAACCCTGGGTCAAGCCGATCGCGACGCCCTGCTCGA
>JAQZAY010000079.1 GCA_029239415.1 Pseudomonas sp.
ATCGGATACCCTTAAGCTGCGCGGTGCCGCACAGGAGACTTTTGATGCGAATTCTACTGGTTGAAGACAACCGCGATATCCTGGCCAACCTGGCCGACTACCTGGGCATGAAAGGCTATACGGTCGACTGCGCCCAGGACGGCTTGTCAGGCCTGCACCTGGCCGCCACCGAGCACTACGACCTGATCGTGCTCGACATCATGCTGCCCGGCATCGACGGCTATACCCTGTGCAAGCGCCTGCGCGAAGATGCCCGGCGCGACACGCCGGTGATCATGCTCACTGCCCGCGACCAGCTGGACGACCGGCTGCAGGGTTTTCGCTCCGGTGCCGACGACTACCTGCTCAAGCCCTTCGCGTTGTCGGAGCTGGCCGCGCGCATCGAGGCCGTGCTGCGCAGGGCCCAGGGTGGAGGGCGGCGGACCCTGCAGGTGGCCGACCTGGCCTACGATCTCGATACCCTGGAAGTCACCCGCCAGGGCCGTCTGCTCAAGCTGAACCCGGTCGGCCTCAAGCTGCTGGCGGTGCTGATGCAGAAGAGCCCGCACGTGCTGCGCCGCGAGGTGCTCGAAGAAGCGCTGTGGGGCGATGATTGCCCGGACAGCGACAGCCTGCGCAGCCATGTGCACCAGTTGCGCCAGGTGATCGACAAACCATTCGACAGGCCGCTGTTGCATACCGTGCATGGCGTCGGCTATCGCCTGGCCGAGGGTCGTGATGGAGTTTAAGCAGAGCCTTGCCCAGCGCATCATCATCGCCTTCGCATTGATGAGTGCACTGGTCGCCGGGGTGTTCGCCTTCGGGATCGTGGCGACCGTGCACCTGGTCGAGGAACGCTTGATTTCGGCCGTGCTCGGCGGTGACCTGCAGCGATTGCTGCGCATGGACAGCGTCACCGACTGGAGCCACAGGCCGCGCCCCGACCAGCTGTTCTACTTCAGCGGCGGGCAGGACGACTTCGCCTTGCCCAATGACTTGCGCCACCTCAAGGCTGGCTTCCATGAGGTATTCCGCGAGCAGCTGTCGTACCACGCCATGGTCGAGGTAGTGGACGGGCGGCACTATGTGCTGCTACAGGACCAGAACGATTTCGAGGAGCGTGAACGGGTGCTCTTCGCCGTGGTGGTGGTGGGCTTCGTGCTCAGCCTGGCGCTGGCGACGTTCCTCGGCTGGGTGCTGGCACGCAAGGTGATGGCGCCGGTGATCCGCCTGGCGCGCCAGGTGCGCCATCGCGACCAGTTGCTCGGCCTGGCGCCGCCGCTGGCGCCGGACTACGCCGCCGACGAGGTAGGCCAGCTGGCCGTCGCCTTCGACGACACCCTGGGCCGGCTGCGCGACGCATTGACCCGCGAGCGGCTGTTCACCAGCGACGTCAGCCATGAGCTGCGCACTCCGCTGATGGTGCTGGCGACCTCCTGCGAACTGTTGACGGAGAACCAGGCCCTCGATGGCCGCGCGCGCAGCCAGGTCGAGCGGATCGCCCGCGCCACCGAAGAAATGCGCGAACTGGTCAAGACCTTCCTGATGCTCGCCCGGGCCCAGCGCGACGAAGGCGCCGTGGCCTCGCGCGCCTCGCTGCGCGAGGTGGCCGACGATCTTATCGGAGTCTGGCGCGACACGATCGAGCAGAAGGGTCTGGCCCTGTACTACGACGGCAGGGTGAGTGCCAGCCCGGCCCTTTACAACGCCACCTTCCTGCAGTCGGTGATGGGCAACCTGTTGCGCAACGCCGCGCACTACACCGACAACGGCTACATTCGCCTGAGCCTCGAAGCCAACGGCTTCAGCGTCGAGGACAGCGGCGTGGGGATCCCGGAGGAGCAGCGCGAAGCAATGTTCCGCCCGTTCGTGCGTGGTGATGAGCGTAGGGGTGAGGGTCTGGGTCTGGGGCTGTCGCTGGTCCAGCGGATCTGCGACGACCAGGGCTGGCGCGTCACGCTGACCGCCACGCTGCCCCATGGATGTCGGTTCCGGGTTGAACTGGACCAGGGCCTGGCACATCTGTCGCACGCTGAACATGAGCTGAGTCACTGACAACACTTGTTACGCTTTCTGACTATCCCGTTGGTAATGTGACGGTTTTTTCACAAACGCATGACCTGGCGCCAACGCTTGCCTGCCTAAGGTGAGCGCCTGGAGCCAGGAGATGCACATGCGTAGCCCTATCAAACTCGAGTTTTCCGAGAAGTACGACAAGGCACATGCCAAGGAGTACTTTCTCAAGCACCAGGATGGACTGGCGCGTCGTCTTTCGCACCAGCGTGATGAACAGATGGCGCGTCGCGCCCTGGCCCTGGCAGGCGAGCCGGGCCTGGTACTGGACCTGCCATGCGGTGCCGGGCGTTTCTGGCCGCTGCTGGCGGAAAAGCAGAACCGGGTGATCATCGGCGCCGACAATTCCGCCGCCATGCTCGAGACAGCCTGCGCCTCGCAGCCGCCTGCGATTGTCGAACGGGTACGGCCCTTGCAGACATCAGCGTTTGCAATCGACCTGCCCGATAACGCTGTCGACAGCATCTTTTGCATACGCTTGTTCCATCATATTGGCGACCCACTTCACCGAAAAACCATCCTCGAGGAATTTCATAGGGTTAGCCGCGATAGCGTGATCCTTTCGCTGTGGGTGGACGGCAATTTCAAGGCCTGGCGGCGCAAGAAACTGGAGCGTCGCCGCAGCGCCAGGGCCGAGCAGGAAAACTTCCAGAACCGGTTCGTGTTACCCGCCGCCACGGTCGAGGCAGAATTTGTTACAGCCGGCTTCCGGATCCAGGAACGTCTGGACTTTCTGCCGTTCTATGCCATGTGGCGAGTATATCTATTGCGCAAGAGGTAGCAGTACATGGCGGTAGCCCAGAGACAGGGTCCGGAGTTCGACTTCTACTGGCAACAGCAAGGGGAGTGGGTCGAGGAACCCAACCAGCGCCGCGGCGGCGAGAGCGGCGTGCAGCGGTTGTGCGATGAGTCGGGGCAGACGCTTTATGCAAAGCGCCAGATCGAACACATCTATCGCAGCATCCTTCATCCCTTCGGGCGGCCCACGGTGCTGCGCGAACTGGATGCGCTCAACAGCTTCGAGCAGCTCGGGGTGCGCGTGCCGCGTATCGTCTATTGCGGGGTCGAGCGCGACGCCGAACGCCAGTGGCGCGCGCTGCTGGTGAGCGAAGCGCTGGACGGTTTCGTCGATCTCGACAGCTGGCATGCAGACGGCGCCCGCGAGCGTTACGGCCAGGCCCTGCACGACCGGGTGTTCGAGGACTTGGCGGCCAACCTGGCGCGCATGCACCGGGGCCACTGGCAACATGGCTGCCTGTACGGCAAGCATGTGTTCGTCAAGGTGATCGGCGAGGGCGCCCAGGCCACGGCCGAGGTAGCGCTGCTTGACCTGGAAAAGTGCCGGTGGCGCATCAGTTGCCAGCGCGCGGCCTACAACGACCTGCGACAATTGCGCCGCCATTCGTCACTCAACGATGGCGAATGGCAAAAGCTGCTCTACTTTTACCAGATGGCGTTTGGCAGCGCTGTCAAAGGGTTAGAGTAATGAAATTACAAATAGCACGAGGTCTGTTCCTGATTTGCGCCCTGGCGGTCTGCACGGCCGCGGCCGCAGCGTGGGAAGAGCCCCGTCCGGTGGTGTTCAGCAAGGCCGAAACAGCCCGGCAATGCGCGTTGCCGCGCGTGGTCAAGCCGCAAGCCAGCGCGCAGCCCGATCAGGATCTGCTGCTGTTTCTCTTCGGCATGCAGCAAGGCCTGCGTTCGCAAGGCTGATGCCCGCCTAGGCAGCATCGCGATGGGCGTGAGAAACCAGGGTGTACACGCACGGCAGCACAAACAGCGTGAACAGCGTGCCGATCGACATCCCGGTGGCAATCACCACCCCGATGTCGAACCGGCTCTGTGCCCCGGCCCCCGTGGCCACTATCAGCGGGACCATGCCGAACACCATCGCCGCCGTGGTCATCAGCACCGGGCGTAGACGGATCGCCGCCGCCTGCTCCATTGCCTGGCGGGCATCCAGGCCTTGCTGCTCGCGCAACTGGTTGGCGAACTCGACGATCAGGATCCCGTGCTTGCTGATCAACCCGATCAACGTCACCAGGCCTACCTGGGTGTAGATATTCAGGCTCGAGATGCCCAGGAACAGCGGCAGCAAGGCTCCGCAGATCGACAGGGGCACGGTCACCAGGATCACCAATGGGTCGCGGAAGCTCTCGAACTGCGCGGCCAGCACCAGGAAGATGATCGCCAGCGCCAGGCCAAAGGTGACCCACAGCGCGCTGCCTTCCTGCACGAACTGGCGTGCCGCGCCCGCCTGGTCGAACGAGAAGCCCTGGGGGGCTTCCTCGCGCGCGATGGCCTGCACCGTCTCGAGTGCCTCACCCATGCTCACGATCGGCACGCCCTGGATGATCGCCGAGTTCAATTGCTGGAACTGGTTGAGCTGGCGTGGCCTTGCCCGGTCGCTGAGGGTGATCAGTGTCGACAGCGGCAGCATCTGACCCTGGTCGTTTTTCACATAGTAGTTGTTCAGCCAGTCTGGATTGTCCCGGTAGGGGCGCTCGACCTGGGCGATGACCTTGTAGCTGCGACCTTCAAGGGTGAATCGGTTTATTTCCGCCTCGCCCAGCAATGTCGCCAGCGTCCCGCCGAGCACGGCCATCGACACCCCCATCTGCGCCGCCTTGGCCCGGTCTATGTCCACCACCACTTCCGGCTTGTCGAAGGCCAGGTCGATGTCGAGAAAGGCGAACTTGCCCGAGGCCAGGGTACGCTCCTTGATGCGCTGGACCACTTCCAGCAGCGCCGGGTAATCGCCGGCGGTGTTGAGCACGAACTGGAAGGGCAGGCCTTCGCCGGTACCGGGCAAGGACGGCAGGTTGAAGCCGAAGACCTGCAGTCCGCCAATCTCTTCGAGCTTGGCCTGTACCGCCGGGAGCAGCTCCATCTGCGTGCGCTCGCGCTCATTCCAGGGCTTGAGCAGGAAGCCGCCGATGCCCGACTGCACGCCATTGAAACCATTGATCTGGAACGAGGAGTAATATTCGGGAAAGGTCTTGAAGATGCCGGTGAACTCATTGGTGTAGGCGTTGAGATAGTCCAGGTTGGTGGGCTGTGGCGAGCTGCTCATCATGAAGATCACCCCCTGGTCCTCATCGGGCGCCAGCTCGCGCTGGGTGAACATCAGCAGCACGGGGATCAGGCCCAGCACGATGACGGCGAACACCAGCACCACCGGACGGCTGTCCAGCGTGCCATGCAACAGGCGCTGGTAGCGCTGCTTCAGTCGTTCGAACAGGCTGTCGAGGCGGTGGGCGAAGCCGCTGGGGTTGTGCTCGTGGCGCAACAGCAGGGCGCACATCATGGGCGAGAGAGTCAGGGCAACGATGCCGGAAATGACCACCGCGCCGGCCAGGGTCAGGGCGAATTCCTTGAACAGGGCGCCGGTCAGGCCTTCGAGAAAACCGATGGGGGCGTAGACCGCAGCCAGGGTGATGGTCATCGACACCACGGGCATGGCGATTTCCCGCGCGCCTTGCAGCGCAGCCTCAAGTGGCGTCTTGCCTTCCTCGATATGACGGTGGATGTTCTCCACCACTACGATCGCATCGTCCACCACCAGGCCGATGGCCAGCACCATCGCCAGCAGGGTCAGCAGGTTCAGCGAGTAGCCCATCACCTGCATGAAGAACAATACACCGATCATCGACAGCGGGATGGTCACCACCGGGATCAGTACCGAGCGAAACGCCCCCAGGAACAGGAAGACCACCACGATGACGATCAGCACCGCTTCACCCAGGGTCTTGACCACTTCGTCGATCGAGGCCTGGATGAACAGGGTGGCGTCGTAGGCGATGGAGACCTTGAGGTTGCTCGGCAACTGGCTCTCGAGCTCGGGCATGATCGCGCGCACTTGCTTGATGACTTCGAGCGGGTTGGCGGCAGGCGTCGCCTTGATGCCGATGTAGACCGACGGGGTACCGTCGAAGGAGCTGACCGTGTCGTAGTTCTCGGCGCCCATCTGCACCCGTGCCACGTCGCCCAGCAGCACGCGGCTGTCGCCGACGGTCTTGAGCGGCAGCGCCGCAAAGGCTTCGGCGGACTTGAGCTCGGTGCTGGCGTTGATGCTGGTGACCACGTACTGGCCCTTGACCTCGCCCGCCGCCGACAGGAAGTTGTAGCGACGCACCGCGTCGGTCACGTCAAGGGCGCTCAGGCCGTAGCCGGCCAGTTTCACCGGGTCGATCCAGATGCGCATGGCGAACACCTGGTTGCCGAGGATCTCGGCCTCGGCCATGCCCGGCAGCGTGGCGAGCTTGGGCTGGATGACCCGCGAGAGGTAGTCGGTGATCTGCGGGTTGCTCATCTCGCGGCTGTAGAAGCTCAGGTACATCAGCGCCGAGGCATCGGCGGCTTCCTTGCTCAGCACCGGGTCCTCGGAATCCTGGGGCAGTTGGTTGCGCACCTCGTTGGCCTTGGCCAGCAACTCGGTGAACAGGCGGTCGCTGTCGGCGCCGATGCGTGCATAGATGGAAATGATCGAAAAGTTCTGCCGGCTCACCGAGGTCATGTAGTCGATCCCTTCGGCGCTCGCCAGGCTCTGCTGCAGCGGCTGGGTGATGTAGCCCTGGATGGTCTCGGCGTTGGCGCCGGGGTAGGCGGTGGTCACCGTGATCAACGCGTTTTCCATTTGCGGGTACTGGCGGATCTGCAGCTTGCTCCAGGCCTGGAAACCAAGCAGGACGATCAGCAGGCTGACCACGCTGGCCAGCACCGGGCGACGGATGAAGGGGTCGGTAAAGGCCATGGGCGGCTCCAGGCTCAATCGTCGCGCTGTGCGCTGGGGGCATCGGTGTGCTGGGTCTGGTCGGGGCTGATGCGGATCGAGGCGCCCTGGGTCAGCTTGAGCTGGCCTGCGATGACCACCTGATCACCTGCCTTGAGGCCCTTGTGGATGACCACCAGGCCATCGCGGCGCTCCCCGGTCTCGACGGTGCGGCGGTCGGCCGTCAGCTGCGGCTGATCCTCGTCCTGCTGCTGCGCCTGGCCATCTTCTCCCTGCTTGTCGGTCACCACGTACACCGAGTTGCCATAGAGGGTATAGGTGACCGCACTTTCAGGCACCACCACCTGCGGCCGCGGGTCGGGCAGCAGCACCTGCAGGTTGGCGAACATGCCGGGCAGCAGCTTGCCTTCCGGGTTGCCCAGGGTCGCGCGAACCAGCAGGTTGCGGGTGCTCTCCTCGACTTTCGGATTGATCGCGCTGAGAGTGGCGGGAAACCGCTGGTCGGGATAGGCCGCCACCTGGACCTGGACCTGCTGGCCCAGGCTCAGGCGGGGCAGGGCCTGCTCGGCGACATTGAAATCGACATACAGGCTGCTGACATCCTGAAGAGTAGCGATCACCGTGCCGCTGGCCAGGTAGTCGCCGATGTCGACCTGGCGAATGCCGATGGTGCCGCTGAAGGGGGCGCGCATGCTTTTTTTCGCGAGCGACGCCTTGAGCTGGTCGACCACGGCCTGGTTGCGCTGGAACTGTGCGCGCAGACGGTCGTATTCGCCGCGGGAGATGGCCTGGCTGCCGACCAGCTGGCCGCCACGGCCGAAGTCGACCCTGGCCAGGCCGAGGTCGGCCTGGGCCGTGCCCAGCAGCGCGGTTTCCTCGCTGCTGTCCAGTTCGAGCAGCAATTGGCCGGCCTTGACCGGCTGGCCCGATTCGAAGTGCAACGCCTTGACGGTGCCCGCGGTCTCCAGGCTCAGCTCGACCCCTTGCAAGGCCTTGAGGCTACCGACCGCAGGCAGGCGCTCCTGCCAGCTACGCTCGACCGCGGCCGCCGCGGCGACGCTGACCGGCGGCTTGGGGGCCGAGAACATCTGGATCTGCTGGTAGATGGAGAAGGCCTTGTAGCCCCCCAGCATCAGCACGATCAGCAGAACGACAGCCAACATGATCAGCATGCGGCGGCGAAGCATGGTCCGGTTCCTTGGCGATCTGGTTATGGTTTGTCAGGCACGACTGCGGGCGATCCTGTCCCGGTGCGGGTGGAGAGAGTATTGCTGGTTTTTTGAGAAAGGGGGTGCCAATGCTGGCCTCTTCGCTGCTTGCCAGCGAAGAGGCCAGGCCAGTCAATCAAGATGCATCAGACAAGATGCAAATGGTTGTCCCAGAATCCGGATGGCAACTCCAGCGGCTGGCCGATCAGCTGCGCCTTGCGGCAATCATAGAACCGGCACCGCCCCTGGCCCGAGGTCACCACGAAGCCATCGGCCACCGCCCCCACCCCGGCACAGTCCGGCATCGGCGCATCCAGGCGAACCTCGGCGCTGTCCAGGTCCCAGATGAACAGCCGGTTGGCCCGCGGCGCGGTCAACGCCACCAGGCGCAGCTCGCTATGGACGGCGACGCTGGCGGTGTAGTTGGCCATCGACTGCAGCTGCCGCTCAGGCACCGGGAAAGGCTGGAACGGCTGCCCTGGCCGCTTGATCGCGATCAGCTCGGCCGTCTCCTCGCCACCGCCCATGAACTGCTGGCCGGCGACGATGGTGCCGTCGGCGCCGATCGCCAGGTGGCGCACGCTGTTCATCTGCTGCCCGAGCACTTCCTTGCTCAGCAAGGTGCCATCGCGCTGCATCAGCACCAGGCTTGGCTCCATGGCGTCGAGGTTCATTTCCACTCGGCTTTCGGCTTCGGTGCGAATACCGCCGTTGGCCACCACCAGGGTCTCGCCATCGGGCAACCATGACACCTGGTGCGGGCCGATGCCATGGGTGGACAGTTCGCCGGTGTAGCGCAGGCGCTCACCTTCGAAGCGGTAGACCCCAAGCACGCCACGTCCCGGATCGGTGGTGTCGTTCTCGGTGGTGTACAGCCACTGGCCGTCCTTGTGGATCACCGCATGGCCGTAGAAGTGCCGGTCGGGCTGGGAGGTGATGGTCTGCAGCAGGCGCCCGTCGCGCAAATCGATCAGGTAGCTCTCGGTGCCTGGGCGACGAGCCACGAACAGCGCGACCGGCTGTTCGGGATGGTTGATGATGTCGTGGCAACGCAGGCCCACCTGGGTTGCGAACACCTGGGTGCCGTCCAGGCGATAACCGACGGCATAGTGTTTGCCATCGCCGTCATCGCGCGCCGACAGCAGCAGCGGCTCGCTGCCTTTGCTGCGAAAAAGACTCCAGCCGCCCAATGTAAGGGCGCTGAGCAATACGCTACCGAGTTTGATCGCCTGGCGTCGCAGCATGTCAGTCACCATCGTTGGCATTGAAGCCCAGCTGGATGTTCAACGCCTTGGCCAGTTCGCCTTCGTGCAGGCGGTGGACCACGTTGAGGCTGTCGTAGATCTGGTTCAGGGTCTGCTTGCCGGCGTCATCGGCCAGCAGCTCGCCCAACGGCTTCTGGTTGTCGGCCAGCATCTTGAGCGAGGTGGCGTAGGCATCGTCGATCTTCTGCGCCAAGGCGTCCTGGTCGCTGCCCAGCAGGCCACGCAGGCCCTTGTTGTCGACCCCGACCCAGAGGGCCTGGGCGGCCTTGAGGCTGGCTTCCAGGCTCTTGATCGAGGAATGGCTGCGCCAGGCCTCGGCCTGCATCGGCTGGGCGATCCCCTTGCTCTGGCGGCCCATCGGGGCGCCCAGCTTTTTCTTCAGGGTGTCGAGCGCGGTGACCTGTGCGCGCAGCAGGTCGGCGATCGCCTCGTGGGAGTCAGCGTAGCGCTGGTTGGGAAACTTGGTCATCTGCGCGAGCATGCCGTCGGTGTTGTTCCAGCCCTTGAGGATTTCCTCGGCCAGGGCCTTCTGGTGATCGCCGATGGCGACCAGCAGCGGGCAGTAGCGGGCCTTCTGCTCAGGCGTGGCGACGTCCGGCTTGCTGTCGAAGAGGATGTATTCGTAGGCCGACAGGCCGCGCACCACGACGCTGGACTTTTCCAGGGTCTGGCCGTCGATCGGCTTGTCGCCATTGACCAGCTGCTCGACCTGGCGACCGACCAGGTTTTTCTTGTCTGGCCAGAACTGCACCTGCCAGGCGCGGTTGCCCTCGGCCAGCGGGCCGACCAGCAGCGGCTGCAGTTCGGCCCAGGCCTTCTGCGCGGACAGGAAATCGCTGCGCGCGGCCTCCAGGCTCGCCTTGCCTTCGCAGAAGGCCAGTGCACTGGCGGCCAACTGGCGGTCGGCCTCGACCCAGCGGCTGTAGGTCGGCAGGATCACCTGCTTGGCGATGGCGGCGGAGGTCACGGCCTGTGGGTCCTGCGGCGAGCAGGCACCGAGGGCGAGTGCGGCGAGGCTGGTGAACAACAGTTTGGGTCGGAACATGTCCGGCTCCTTGCGCTTTTTAAAGTGAGTTCAGAAAAGCCAGCAGCGCGGCACGCTGCTCGGCATCGAAGGTCAGGACCTGCTGGCGCGCAGCCTCTGCCTCGCCGCCATGCCAGAGCACGGCTTCGAGCAGGTTGCGGGCGCGCCCGTCATGCAGAAACTGGGTGTGGCCGCTGACCTTGGCGGTCAGGCCGATGCCCCAGAGGGGCGGGGTACGCCAGTCCTGGCCGCCCGCCGCGAATTCGCTGCGGTCGTCGGCAAGGCCTGGGCCCATGTCGTGCAGCAGCAGGTCACTGTAGGGGCGGATGACCTGGTTCGCCAGTTCAGGCTCCCGGGCATCGGCAGCCGTGGTGAACTGCGGGGCATGGCAGCCCTGGCAGCCGGCTTCGAAGAACAGGTTCTTGCCCGCCAGCACCTGTGGCGCGTCGACCTGGCGGCGCGCGGGCACGCCCAGGTTGCGCGTGTAGAAAGACACCAGGCGCAGGATGTTGTCGCTGACTTCCTTTTCGCCGTCGGCGCCGTCGCCATTGGGCGCGGCCAGGCAGTCGAGCTGGGTCGGCATGCAGTCGTCGACCGGGCGCAAGGTGGTGGTCAGGCCCATGTCGCCGGAAAACGCATGCACGTTCTGCTGGTTGATGTTCGGCTGCCCGGCCTTCCAGCCGAAGCGGCCCAGCACGGTGGCGCCCTGGGCGTCGTCCCAGACCCGGTTGGGGCGCCCGCGGATGCCATCGCCGTTGCGATCGTCGGGGTCGGCGTTGGCCAGTATCGCGGCCTCGGGGATGGCCTCGAGCAGGCCCAGGCCGATCATCGGCGGCGCGACCCGCGCTGAAAAACGCGTGTCCGGGTGCATCGGCCCATAGCCGAGCCGGGTGACCTGCAGGTGCGGGCGGCGCAGCTCGACCTGGGTGCCGTCCTTGAAGGTGACGGTCTGGGTACTGTAGTCGATGCGTACCTTGCCCTCGGGCGCGATGCCGGGGATCGCCATGTCCTGCAGCTGGGTGCCGTACACCGGCTCCGGAACTACGCCCAGTCGCTCGATGATCTTCATGTATTCAGGCCGGTCGGGAATCGACAGGCGCACCAGCATCGACACCGCATTGCGGGCATCGGGCCCGGGTGGGTGGCCACGACCGTCGCGTACGTGGCAGTTCTGGCAGGCATTGGTGTTGAACAGCGGGCCAAGGCCATCGCGCGCGGTGGTAGTGGAGGGAGCGATCACCCACGGGCTGCGGAAAAAACTGTTGCCCACGCTGAAGTCCAGGCGCCGCTCGGGGCTCAGGTTCGCCGAGGGCATGGAAAACGCATTGCGGTCAGCCCGCTGCACCGTCGCCTGCCCGCCCGACAGCGCCTCGCCCGGCTCGGCCTGGGTGAAGCGCGGCGCGTCATCGCAGGCGGCCAGGGCAATGGCCAGCAGCAAGGGGCTGAGACGGAGCAAGGACATCAACAATCCTGGGCGAGAGCAAAAACCGGCGTGCAAGCTTAGCAGGCCAAGGAGATATGAATAAGAGGGATTTGCGTTTGCCGGATGAAAATTGCGGGTACCTACAGGTCTCGAGCAAAAAAAAGGCGGCCCTGAAGCCGCCTTCTGGAACATGAAACGCTGATCAGAACTCGTGATCGGCCGTATCCGGGCTCAGGTTGGAGATGCCCAGCTTGCCCGCGGCCTGCTCGATCGCACCGGTCTGCTTGACCAGGGCGGCGATGGCATCGCGCACGACCTGGTTGCCCGCGGCGTTGTCCGGGGCGATCAGCTGGTCGTAGTGCTCGCCCTTGAGGGCGTGGTCGACGATCAGCTGGATCTTGGCCTCGGTGGCCTCGAGGTCGGCCTTGAGGGTGGTGTCGGCGGCAGGGTCTGCCTTGGCTACCAGCGAGGACAGGCTCGGGCCGCTCACCTTGGAACCGTCTGGACGGGTGTACTCGCCCAGGTAGACGTTGCGGATGCCCTTGGCGTCGTAGAAGTGCGAGAAGTGCGTGTTGTCGCTGAAGCAGTCCTGCTCGTCTTCCGGCGAATTGGCTTCGAGCGAGACTTTCATGCGCTCACCGGCCAGTTCGCCCAGCGACAGGCTGCCCATGCCGAACAGCATCTTGCGCAGGCCGTCGTTGACAGGCTCTGCCTCGAGCTTGGCGCGGTAGTTGTCGGCAACGTTCGGCGCCCAGTTGGCGAGCATTTCCTCGAGGTCGCTGACCAGCAGGTCGGTCACGGCCTTGAGGTAGGCGCGACGGCGGTCGTTGTGGCCACCGGTGGCGCCTTCGCCTTCGAGGTAGTCGGAAGCCGGGCGGTTGCCGGCGCCTGGGCCGGTGCCGTTGAGGTCCTGGCCCCACAGCAGGAATTCGATGGCATGGTAGCCGGTGGCGACGTTGGCTTCGGAACCGCCCAGCTCGTTCAGGCCGGCGAGCTTCTCCGGGGTGATGTCCTTGACGTCGACCTTGTCTTCGCCGACCTGGATCTCGGTGTTGGCGATGATGTTGGCGCCAGCGGCCGGGTTGCCCAGGGCGTGCTCGTAGGAGGCGTCGACGTAGTCGATCAGGCCTTCGTCCAGCGGCCAGGCGTTAACCTGTCCTTCCCAGTCGTCGATGATGGTGTTGCCGAAGCGGAAGGCCTCGGTCTGCAGGTACGGTACGCGCGAATCGACCCAGGCTTGCCTGGCGGCCTTGAGGGTGTCGTCGTTGGGCGCGGCGAGGAAAGCATCGACCGCGGTCTGCAGGGTCTTGGCGGTGCTCAGCGAATCGCTGTACACGGCGTGGACCATCTCGGCGTAATGCTTGACCACGGCCTGGGCTGCGGCTTGGTCGACGGCAGGGGCTGGCGCCGCGGCGGGGGTGCTGGCGGCAGAAGCAGGTGCCTGGGCTTGCGGGACGGCAGCCTTCTCGTCCTTGTCGCCGCAACCGGCGAGGGAGATGGCGATGGCCAGCAGACTGGCGGAGGCCAGAGGCATACGAATCATTGTTGGTTTCCTGCGTCGTGTGGTTGGACTGGTGTGCCGGAGGCACGCGAAACCGCAACATGATGCGAAAGATTTGCATTTGGTGTAAAGGGGCGCGCACGGAAATCTTCAAATGCCCTTTCATGGTGCGGCGTGGCGGATGGCGAGGGCTACAGCGCGGTGAGAGGGTTGCGCTGTGCCTGCCTGAGGAAAGTGGTCAGCTCACGGGCCGGCAGCGGCTTGCTGTAATGATAGCCCTGGCCCTCATGGCAGCCCTGGGCAATGATGTAGCTTTCCTGCGCGGCGGTCTCGACGCCTTCGGCGATCACCTGCATGCCCAGGCTCTTGCCCAGCTGGATGATGGCGCGCACGATGGTCGCGTCGTCATCGTCGTCGAGCAGGTCCTGGACAAAGCTCTTGTCGATCTTGATCTTGTCCAGCGGCAGCGACTTGAGGTAGCTGAGCGAGGAATAGCCGGTGCCGAAGTCGTCGATGGCGATCAGGGCTCCCGAACGGCGCAGGCTGAGCAGGTGTTGCG
>JAQZAY010000469.1 GCA_029239415.1 Pseudomonas sp.
CCGTGCTGGGCGGGGTGCTGATCACCATCTTCTCGTTCTTCGGTGCCGAGATCGTCACCATCGCCGCCGACGAGACGGCCAACCCGAAGGACAAGATCCGCCGCGCCACCAACCTGGTGGTGTACCGCATCGGCATCTTCTACCTGGCGTCGATCTTCCTGGTGGTGTCGCTGGTGGCCTGGAACGATCCGGGTCTGAAGGCGGTGGGCTCGTTCCAGCGGGCGCTGGAGGTGCTGAACGTGCCAGGCGCCAAGCTGGTGGTCGACCTGGTGGTGCTGGTGGCGGTCACCAGTTGCATGAACTCGGGCCTCTACACTGCCTCACGCATGCTGTACTCGTTGGGCGTCCGGGGCGAGGCGCCGAGCATGATCAAGCGCATATCCGGCAGCGGCGTGCCGACCGTGGCGGTGCTGCTGTCGACGCTCGCAGGCTTTGCCGGCTGCCTGGTCAACTATGTCTTCCCCGGCAAGGTGTTCGGCTTCCTGCTCTCGACCACGGGCGCCATTGCGCTGCTGGTGTACCTGGTGATCGCCGTGTCGCAACTGCGCATGCGCGCCCGGGCCGAGCGCGAGGGTACGGAACTGGCGATGAAGATGTGGCTGTTCCCCTGGCTGACCTGGCTGGTGATCGGGGTGATCGTCATGGTTCTCGGGTACATGCTGTTCAGTGATGCCTACCGCTATGAAACCCTGATGACGGCTGGCGTGACCCTGACCATCCTGCTGATCTCGCTGAGCCGGCGGCGCGGCACGCATGTTCCGGCAAGCACTGCCATGGCGGGCAGCAAGGGCACCTGATCCTACCTCCGGCAATTGAAAGCCCGTGCCTGGTCACGGGCTTTTTCCGTTGGCGCGAATCCTGCGCGGCGCTACCATCGGTTGACAAGCTTTGCATTCTCAGGTCAACACTCCCGCCCCCATGGGTGTCGAGCTGTTCTAGAGGCCGCGCCGCGGAGGGCTCCATGATCCAGTGCAAAAGAGTGTATGAACCCTTTGCCGACGCCGACGGCCACCGAGTGCTGGTCGATCGCCTGTGGCCGCGCAGCCTGCGCAAGGAACATCTGCAGGGTGAGTGGCTGCGCGACGTGGCGCCCTCCAGCGAGCTGCGCCGGGCATTGCACCAAGGCCAGCTGGATTTCGAAGCGTTCACGCACCGCTACCGCCAGGAACTGGCGGCGCATCCAGGGCACTGGTGGCCGCTGGTGGGGCTGGCCATGAAGGGCAACCTGACCTTGCTCTATGCCGCCAGGGACACCGCGCACAACAATGCCCTGGTACTGGCCCGATGGCTGGAAGACGAGCTGGACCGCCATGGCCCGTCCAGCTCTCCGGTATGCTACGCCACTGGCTGGTCTCATGAGTGAGGGACTCGACATGCCGTTGAGACTGGTGCCCGCCAGCGATCGCCACCTGACCTTTGCCCGCGACCTGACGCGCCGTGCCATGCTGCCTTATTACCGCCAATTCGACCTGCAATGGATGGAGGGGGCTTTCAACCAGGCGTGGTACTGGCGCGAGCAGTGGCTGGTAATGGAGGGTGATCGAGTGCTGGGGTACTGCAGCCTCAGTCAGGACCGTCAGGCCTTGTTCCTGCGCGAGCTGCACCTGCTCCCCGAGTACCGTGGGTGCGGGGTTGGCGGCTGGGTGCTGGAGGAGCTCGCCGCCTGGGCCGCGATGCGTCGACTGCCGCTGTTGCGCCTGATGGTGTTCAAGAACAATCCCGCCCGCGCGCTCTATGCCCGGCATGGCTTCAGCGAAGTAGGGGAGGATGAATGCTTCGTGCGCATGCAGCGAGACGTCACATTGTCGGCATGATGGCCTAATCATGGCTTGTGCCCAGGGAAGCGCTTTGGGCATAGTGCAGGACTCACAGGTCGCAAGGCGACCGGCAAGGTTGCTGGAAGCAGCGCTGGCACTCAATACGGAAGAGGGGTAGGCACATGAATGCATTCGGTTCGCGCATCAGGGCAGAACGCGAGCGGCTGGGCATGACCCAGCGGGTCTTTGGTGACATCGGTGGCGTCGAGCCTAATGCCCAGGGCAAGTACGAGAGCGGCGAGCGCACGCCGCGGATCGATTACCTGGCCGCCGTCACGGCGCGGGGCGTGGATGCCTCGTATGTGCTCAGCGGCACGCCCACTCCCATGGCGGTAGACAGCCTGAGCCCGGAGGAAGACCAGTTGCTGGCGTCTTTTCGCTGCCTGCAACCGGCCGACCAGGCAGCCGTGCGGCGCCTGGTGGGCAGCTTGTCCGGCCGGGGCGCCGAGCCTGAGCGCAACGGGTTCCGGCAGCAGGCTCGACCAGCACACAGCGTTGAAGTTTTAGGCTAGGTTTGCGGAGGATATTTTTGCTAAGGTGGCGGGATCCAATTCCCGGCGCGTGACGAGGTGTCTGCTTGATTAGGGTCCTGGTGGTCGATGACCACGATCTGGTGCGTACCGGCATCACCCGCATGCTGGCCGATATCGACGGCCTGCAAGTGGTGGGTGAGGCGGATTCGGGCGAAATGGCACTGAAGATGGCCCGCGAGCTCAAGCCCGACGTGGTGCTGATGGACGTCAAGATGCCCGGCATCGGCGGCCTCGAGGCCACCCGCAAGCTGCTGCGTAGCCAACCGGACACCAAGGTGGTGGCGGTCACCGTCTGCGAGGAAGACCCGTTCCCCACGCGCCTGTTGCAGGCGGGCGCCGCTGGCTACCTGACCAAGGGCGCCGGGCTCGATGAAATGGTCCAGGCCATCCGCCTGGCCTTTGCCGGCCAGCGCTACATCAGCCCGCAGATTGCCCAGCAACTGGCGCTCAAGCCGTTCCAGCCGCAAGGCTCGCCGTTCGACACGCTGTCGGAGCGCGAGATCCAGATCGCCCTGATGATCGTCGGTTGCCAGAAGGTGCAGATCATTTCCGACAAACTG
>JAQZAY010000470.1 GCA_029239415.1 Pseudomonas sp.
AGGTTTTATCCTGGGGCGTGTCGACCTTGATGCTGTGCATCGCCGCATGCCCGCGCAGGTTCAGGGCCTTGAGCAGTTGGCGTTGGCGCAGGGCGAGCAGGCGCAGCACGCTGTCGTCGACGGTCAGCTCGCGCTGGCCCTTGATCTTGCCCAGTAGGCGGCTGCCGTAACTGCGTGCGGTCTGCAGGGCACCGCCGGCGATCGCGCCGGCCAGCGCAGCAGCGCCAAGGGTCAGGCCACCGACCAAGAGATCCACGCCAGCACCGGCAGCGGCGCCCGCGGCGATTCCACCGCCGACCCGCACGCCGAGCTGCTTGAGGGTTTCGGGGTTGAACAAGTCATCGCCCCAGCGTCCATTCAGCAGCGGCAAGTCGCTGGCAGCGGCATCCTGCGGGCGGAAGCCGAACAGTTTGAGCAGGGCTTCAACGCACTTCTGTTCCCGCTGACGCACCGCTTTGCGTAGATCGCCAATGGCTTGCTGCTCATCTTCAGTGACTACACTGCGGCGGCAGGCAGCGCAGTCGATCAGCAGTTCGGCGATCAAGCGTGCGGCGCTTTGCTGGCGTGCCTGGCGCTGGGCCTGCTGATCGAGGATCAGCCGCTCCAACTGTGGCCGCGCAGTTTCCAGCAGCAGGGCCAGGCTTTCATACAATCGGCGTTCGCCATCTTCCGGCGGCGCCACGCTGTCGAAACGCACCAGCGCATGCAGGCCGAGGCGGGCCAGGGCTTCGCGCCAGTCCGGTTCGCGATGGTCGGCGCTGCTGACAAAATTAAGCACCGGCAGCAAGGGTTTGCCGCAACTGGCCAGCACTTGCAGCTCATCGCGGTACTTGGCCAGCACCGGTTCGCGGGCATCGATCACATACAGGCCCGCATCCGAGGCCAGCAATTGGCGTAGCACCTTGGCTTCCTGCTCGAAACGCTGGCGCGCCTCGCTGCCCTCCAGGAACCGCGCCAGGCGTGCCGGGCCGTCGAGACGTTCGCCGGGGCGGTCCAGACGTTCCAGGTAGTCGAGCAGGGCGATGGCATCTTCCAGGCCCGGCGTGTCGTACAACTCCAGCAAGGCTTCGCCGTCCACCGACAAGCGTGCGCCTTCCACATGCCGCGTGGTGCTGGGACGATGGGAGACTTCGCCAAAGCCCACGTCGCGGGTCAGGGTGCGCAGCAGCGAGGTCTTGCCCACATTGGTATGGCCGACCACGGCGAGCTTCAGGGGGTTAGTCATGACCGCTCTCCAGCCAGTTCAATGGGGCGCAGTCGGCGAAGGGCAGCTCAAGCTGTTGCAGCGCGCTGTGCCAGTCGCCCAGGCGCTCGGCGTCCAGCGCCTGGCCGGGCGGCGCCTGCAGCAGCCATACACGGGTGGCGGTGGCGCTGCGTGCCAGCTCGGCGATCAGCGCCAGGCTGCCACGGTCGGGCGAGCGGCGCGGGTCGCAGACGATGGCCAGGCGCGCGGGCGGGAATCGGCTGAGTTGTTCCAGCAGCTTGTTTCGCGATTCACGGCTGTCGAGGATACCGGCGTTTTTTACGTTGCCAGGCAGTTTCGGTGGCCACAGGTGCTGATCGTCCAGCTCGATGGCCACCAGCAGGGCGCCGTCGCTTTCCATATTGCTGACGCCGCCGCTGACGTGGTGCAACTGTTCGGGTGCGGCATCGTTGACTCCAAGGCGTTCGCTGCTAGGCATCAGGCGTTCGCGCAGTTGGGCATAGCCGGGCAGGTTGAGGTCCAGGCGCAACGCCGCACGTCCGATCTTCCAGCGCCACAAACAGAGCAAAGCGAGGACCGCCCGGGGCAGCAGGCCGTAGACCAGCAGCACGCCCACCAGCCAGGCAGCCCAGGCCTGACGGGCGCTTTCGATATTCAAAGCGGAATCGCCGCTGGCGCGGATCATGTCGACCGTCGGTACATTGAAGCCCAGAAGGGCGGGGAGGGCGCCGAGGGCCTGGGTGACGGCGATGAAGGTATCCGCACCGAGAAGGGTGGTTTCCCACACA
The DNA here is from genome assembly GCA_029239415.1 of Pseudomonas sp. The sequence continues at coordinate 1,993 of JAQZAY010000470.1, forward strand.
AAGCCGTAGCGCCGGGTGGCGAGCAGCATCAGCAAAATCAGCATGGCGCTGAGCAACGCCAGCAACCACAGGCTGTTGACCAGAACGCCGATTGCCCAGCGATTGAGCTTCTGGCGCTGTAGCAACAGCAGCAGCGCCGGGGCCAGCTGCGCGGCCTTGGTATCGCGCGCCAGTTTCTCGCTGAGCCACAACCACAGTTGCCCAAGGCTGGCGCTGTGTTCGCCGGCAAACAGCAGGCCCAGGGCCCAACTGAGCAGCAGGATCAGGTTCAGGCCGAGCAGGCTGCCCAGGGCCCAGAACACATTCACCGGGGTTAGACCATTACCCAGCGCGGCAAATGCCAGGCCGGCGCCGCTGATCACCACGACGATCGCCAGTAGCACCAGCGCCAGGCGCGCGCCCTGCAGCCAACGACCGAGGGCGGTGGTGAGACCGTCGCGTTCGGCCAGGTGCAGGGCGCGCTGCTGGATGCGCGTCGGCAGGTCGCCACCGGCCGTGCGGGCCAGGCGATTGGCTTCGAGATCTTCCAGAGGCCCGGCGTGTTCTTCGCGCAGGCGCACGGTTTCGGTCAGCCAGAGTTTTTGCAGCGGGTTCAGTGCAGTCACGCGCTGTCCTGTTGTGTTGGTGAGGTTGGAGCATAACCGCTGTGCACCCTGTTGGGGAAAGCTGCGCGGGGCTCTGGTATTCTCGTCGCCATGAAAAAAACTCTCCCTTTAAGCCTGATCGCAGCCCTCGGTGAAAACCGTGTGATCGGCGTCGACAACAGCATGCCCTGGCATTTGCCGGGGGATTTCAAGTATTTCAAGGCCACCACCCTGGGCAAGCCGATCATCATGGGGCGCAAGACCTGGGATTCCCTGGGGCGACCGTTGCCGGGGCGGCTGAACCTTGTGGTCAGCCGTCAG
>JAQZAY010000471.1 GCA_029239415.1 Pseudomonas sp.
GCTCGGCGATACCGTGCTGACCGCCGTGCTGACCTGCGGTGAGCACTTGCGCGGCAGCGACTTCAGCGCCGAGCCTCGGGCCGGTTTCTGCCTGATGGGTGCCTGCCAGGACTGCTGGGTCCGACTGGGCGACGGCCGCCGCGTGCGCGCCTGCTCGACCCTGCTGGAAGCCGGCCAGCAGATCAGCCGGGAACCGGGGCGCAAGGTATGAATACTGACCCCCCATATGGCCCCATCGCGAGCAAGCTCGCTCCCACAGGGGGGCTGCTGCGTGCACAAAACCAATATCCACAATTGATCACATGTGGGAGCGAGCTTGCTCGCGATGACGGCTTTGACAACGCAACAAATCCCCAGCCATCGCCAACGAGGTGGCCATGAACCCCATCACCATCATCGGCGCCGGCCCCGCCGGCATCCGCGCTGCGCAAACCCTGGTTGCCCATGGCGTGTACCCGGTCCTGCTGGACGAAGCGGCACGCGGCGGCGGGCAGATCTACCGGCGTCAACCGGCCAACTTCACGCGCACGCCGGCCCAGCTCTATGGCTTCGAAGCGCACAAGGCCAGCGCCCTGCACCAGGCCGTGGATGAATTGCGCGAGCGCATCGACTACCGCCCCGACACGCTGGTGTGGAACGCCGAGGCCGGGCAGTTGGACACCTTGCATGAAGGCCGCGTCGCACGCCTGGCGTACGCCCGCTTGATCGTCGCAACGGGCGCCACCGACCGGATCCTGCCGGTCCCTGGCTGGACGCTGCCCGGGGTATACAGCCTGGGCGCAGCGCAGATCGCCCTGAAGTTCCAGGGTTGCGCCATCGGCGAGCGGGTGGTGTTCGCCGGCAGCGGGCCGTTGTTGTACCTGGTGGCTTACCAATACGCCAAGGCCGGCGCCCATGTCGTCGCGGTGCTCGACAGCTCTCCCCTGAGCGCCCAGGCCCGCGCCCTGCCCGGCCTGCTCGCACAACCGGCCACCCTCGCCAAAGGCCTCTATTACCGCGCCTGGCTCACAGCCCACGGCGTCGCCGTGCATCAAGGCGCGAGCCTTTCGCGCATCGACGGCGAACGTCGGGTGCAGGCGTTGTTTTGGCAAAACAGAACAGGCCGGCACCGGCTCGATTGCGATGCGGTCGCCTTCGCCCACGGCTTGCGCAGCGAAACCCAACTGGCCGACCTGCTCGGTTGTGAATTTGCCTGGAACCCCCTCAACCGAGCCTGGCTGCCGCAGCGCGACCACGCCGGGCGCAGCAGCTCGCCAGGCATCTACCTGGCCGGCGACGGTGCCGGGATCATGGGCGCCGATGCTGCCGAGATGGCGGGCGAACGGGCGGCCCTGGCGCTGCTCGAAGACCTCGGTTATCAGGTCGACCCGCAACGCTGCGCCCAGCTGGAACAATCCCTCGAACGCATCGGCCGCTTCCGGCAAGGCCTGGAGCGCGCCTTTGCGTTTCCCGAGGACTGGGCGGACCGCGCCCCTGATGACCTGATGATTTGCCGCTGCGAAGAAGTCAGCGCCGGTGACATCCGTCAAGTCGTGGGTGAAGGCCATTGGGAGATCAACCGGGTCAAGGCCCATTGCCGGGTCGGCATGGGCCGCTGCCAGGGGCGGATGTGCGGTGCCGCCGCGGCGGAAATCATCGCCCGGGAAAGCGGACGCAACGTCCATGAAATCGGTCGTCTGCGGGCGCAGGCGCCGGTCAAGCCGGTGCCGTTTGGCCTGGAGGTCGAGCCATGATCGACGTGGATGCGCTGATCATCGGCGGTGGTATCGTCGGCGCCTCGGCGGCGTTGTTCCTGAGCCAGGCCGGGCGGCGCGTGGCGCTGCTGGAGCGGGACTTCTGCGGCGCGCATTCGAGTGGCGTGAATTACGGCGGCGTACGGCGCCAGGGGCGGCCATTGTCGCAACTGCCTTTGTCGCAACGCGCGCATGAAATCTGGGCCCGATTGCCGCAACTGATCGGCATCGACGGTGAGTATCAGCGCAGCGGTCATCTGAAGCTGGCCCGCAGCCTCGATGACCTGCGTGCGTTGCACGACTACGCCGCGAGCAGTCATGGCTTCGGCCTTGATCTGCAATTGCTGGATCGCGATGAGCTGCGCAGGCGCTTTCCCTGGGTCGGCGGCGTTGCGGTCGGCGCCTCGCTGTGCCCGGACGACGGTCACGCCAATCCGCGCCTGGTCTCGCCAGCATTTGCCCAGGCGGCCCGCAGGCATGGCGCAGAGGTTTACGAACAATGCCCGGTCAGCCAGGTGATGCACGACGGCCAGCGCTTTGTCGTACGCACCGAGACAGGCCTTGAACTGCGCGCGCTGTGGCTGCTGAACTGCGCCGGGGCCTGGGCGAGTCGGTTCGCCGCGCAGTTTGGCGAGGCGGTACCGATGCACGCCGGGCACCCGGCGATGCTGGTCACCGAGCCACTGCCGGTGGTGATGGACGCCAGCACTGGCGTGGAGGGCGGCGGCATTTATGCGCGCCAGGTCGCCCGGGGCAATTGCGTGCTGGGGGGCGGCCAGGGTTTCGCCCTGGATGACGCCCGCGCCCGCCCCGGCCAGAACGCCGTCATCGAGATCCTGCGCCAGGCCGTCGAACTCTACCCGTTCCTGGACGGCGCCCAGGCGATTCGCACCTGGAGCGGCACCGAAGGCTACCTGCCCGATCGCCAACCGGTGATCGGCCCCAGCAGCACCCAACCTGGTCTGTTGCATGCGTTCGGCTTTGCCGGCGCCGGTTTCCAGATCGGTCCCGCAGTGGGCCAGGCGCTCACTGAAATCATCTGCCACGGCGCTTCAACCACGCCGCTGGATGCGTTTTCCATCACCCGGTTTCACTCCATCTCCGTTGCTTGATAGAGGAAGGTCGCGCCAATGAATAACGTCAAACGCAGT
>JAQZAY010000472.1 GCA_029239415.1 Pseudomonas sp.
CGGCGCACGGCCACGCTGCCTCAGGTGCTGGAACTGGCGGTGCTGGATCTGGAGCAGGGCGAGAACGCCGAAGTGGCGCGTCTCAATGGCTATCTGCATGCCGTGGCCGCGTTCGAGCCCAAACCCGACAGCGACTGGCTGCAGCTTACGTTCCGTTTTCTCGACCAGGATGCGCAGAAGCTGGACTATGTATCGCGCTTGATCGCCCGAGGCTCGGTGCAGAAGCATTTCGTGCCAGGTGCCTGACAGGTGGCACATTGCCGCTCTGCAGATACCTGCTAATCTGGACGCACTTTTCCTCTCAGACATTGCCGCCATGATCTATCGCCTTCTGCTGATCTGCGGCCTGTTCGCGGCCGCCCCCCTGGCTCAGGCCGCGACTGTCTACAAATTCACCAATGCCGATGGCGTCACGTCCTATACCGATCGGCCCGTGCCCGGCGCACGGGTCTTCGTGATGCGCGAGCGCATCGTCGAGCGGATCGACCGGCAGGTTCGTCTGGAAGTGAAGAAAGGCAAGGGCAGCGCCAACTTCATGGTGCGCAACGATCTGTACGCACCCGTCGAGGTCGAGCTGAAACTGAGCAAGTTGCGCAACGTGCAGGGTCTGCCACCCAGCAGCATCCGCCGCGTCGTTCCCGCCCGCAGCAGCGTCAGCCTGGTGACACTGACGGCCCAGCAGGTCGGCAAGCCGCTGGGCTATGCCCAGACCCTAGTGTCGTCCATCGGCGACCCGCAGGGTGAGGCGCACGGCTACCGCTACCCCTTCCCCTGGCGCGGCGGGCCCTTCCGCCTGACCCAGGGGCCCAATGGCACCTACAGCCATTTCGGCGCCAAAGGGCGCTACGCCATGGACATCGCCATGCCCGAAGGCACGCCGATCATCGCGGCGCGCGGTGGTACGGTGATCAAAGTGGAAAACAATCAGGACAACCGCGGCGACAACCCGTCGGGCAACTTCGTGCGCATCCTCCACGAGGACGGCACCATGGGTGTCTATCTGCACCTGATGCGCGGTTCGGTGAGCGTCAAGGAAGGGCAGCAGGTCAGCGTCGGCTCGGCGCTGGCGCGCTCGGGCAACACCGGCAACAGCACCGGCCCGCACCTGCACTTCGTGGTGCAGCGCAACGTCGGCCTGGCGCTGGAATCGATTCCCTACCAGTTCGACCGGCCACTGGGCGTACTGCCCAACTTCGCCGTCGGCGGCCAATAACCCCCTTGCAGCACCCCCCCTGTGGGAGCGGGTTCTACCCGCGAAGAGGCCGCCAAGCCCACTGCACATCCTGATCCTCGACGCCCCCTGTGGGAGCGGGTTCTACCCGCGAAGAGGCCACCAAACCCACTGCGCATCCTGATCCCCGACGCCCCCTGTGGGAGCGGGTTCTACCCGCGAAGAGGCCACCAAACCCACTGCGCATCCTGATCCCCGACGCCCCCCTGTGGGAGCGGGTTCTACCCGCGAAGAGGCCATCAAACCCACTGCAAATCCCAACGCCCCACTCGCAGGCAGCACTGACCTGCCACAACTCACTCGATCTTGAGCACCTTGGCCAGGATGATCTTGGGCCCCTTCATTTTCTTGATGATGATGCGCAAACCTTCCACCTCCAGCAGCTCCTCTTCCTCGGGCACCCGCTTGAGGGTCTCGTAGATCAGGCCCGCCAGTGTTTCCGCCTCGATATGATCCAGGTCCACCCCCAACAGCCGCTCGACCTTGAACAGCGGCGTATCGCCCCGCACCAGCAGCTTGCCGGGTTGATAGGCCAGAATGCCGCGCTCGGCCTTGCGGTGTTCGTCCTGGATGTCACCGACCAGCACTTCGAGCACGTCTTCCATGGTCAGGTAGCCGATGATCTTGCCATCGGCTTCCTCGACCAGGGCGAAGTGCGCGCCGCCCTTGCGGAACTGCTCCAGCAGACGCGACAGCGGCATGTGCCGCGATACCCGTTCCAGAGGACGGGTCAGCTCGGCCAGGTTGAACGACTCCGGCAGGTGGTCGAGCGCGGCCAGTTCCAGCAGCAGATCCTTGATGTGCAGCAGGCCGACGAACTCTTCGCGCTCGGTGTCGTACACCGGATAGCGGCTGAACTTGTGGCGACGAAACATCGCCAGGATTTCCTTGAGCGGCGCGTTGAATTCCAGGCTCACCAGGTCTTCGCGCGAGTTGGCCCAGTCGACCACCTCCAGTTCGCCCATCTCCACTGCCGAGGCCAGTACGCGCATGCCTTGGTCACTGGGGTCCTGGCCACGGCTTGAATGCAGGATCAGCTTGAGCTCGTCACGGCTGTAATGGTGCTCGTGGTGCGGGCCGGGTTCGCCCTGGCCGGCAATGCGCAGAATGCCGTTGGCACTGGCGTTGAGCAGGTAGATGGCCGGGTACATGGCCCAGTAGAACAGGTACAGCGGCACCGCCGTCCACATCGACAGCAGTTCGGGTTTGCGGATCGCCCAGGACTTGGGCGCCAGCTCGCCGACCACGATGTGCAGGTACGAGATAACGAAGAAGGCGCTGAAGAACGACACGCCCTTGATGACTTCCGGCGACTGCACGCCGACGGCGCCCAGCAACGGTTCGAGGATGTGTGCGAACGCCGGTTCACCGACCCAGCCCAGGCCCAGCGAGGCCAGGGTGATACCCAGCTGGCAGGCGGAAAGGTAGGCATCGAGCTGGCTGTGCACGGTGCGCAGAATGCTGCCACGCCATCCATGCTTCTTGGCGATGGCCTCTACCCGGGTCGAGCGCAGCTTGACCATGGCGAACTCGGCGGCTACGAAGAAGCCGTTGAGCAAGACCAGGAACAGAGCGAAAAGAATCATGCCGAAGTCGGCGAACAGTGACGAAAGGGAGATGCCTGTGGAAGGGTCCATGGTGGCGTTT
>JAQZAY010000473.1 GCA_029239415.1 Pseudomonas sp.
CGTGCAACGCTGGGCCGCGGCACCTCGATCCTGGGCCGCTGAACCTTGGCCGGATCGGGCAGCGCAGGCTCCACCGCGCGCGGAGCATTCGGCAGCGCCGAGGTCACCGCCGCCTGCTCGGCAGGCTCCAGAGGCGACGGCAGCACCTCGACATGCGCAAGTACACAGGCACGCGAAGGCGCTGCGAACGGCAGCTCGGTACGGGGCAGCCAATGCACTACCTGCATGGCGTCCAGATAGGCGCGGCGACGGGACTCGTTGAGCAAAGGGTCAGCCATCTGTGGGTAAGTCGAGGCGGTGGATTCTACCGATGTTCGACACGATGTGCCGCCACGTTTTACACAAGCGCTCGCGCGCAGCACCAAAACCCGCCCCATCATGCAGTACAATCGCGACCCTTTAACCTGGCACGAGTCGACCAGCCGATGATCGAACCCAAGCGCGTGCTGCGCGCCCTCGCCGACCACTGGGCCCTGCTGGAGCCGCTGTGCGAGCACTTCGACCAAGGTACCCTGAGCCTTGTCGAGCTGCGTCAGCAGCTGGCTGCCCAACGCCTGGACAGCACTGCCCAGGAGATCACCAGCCTGCTCGACACCTGGATCCGGCTGGACATCCTGGTACCCGTCGCAAAAAGCCCCAACCGCTTCGAGCTCAACGCGCAGATCCACGACTTCCTCGCCTACCTGCGCCGCGAACACCGCCTGGGCCTGTGCCTGGAGATCGAAGCCTACCTGCGCCACCTCGAACGTTTGGCCGGGCACATCCAGGATGCCTTCGACATTCGCGATGGCAACGACCTGGCTCGCCAGCTGCGACTGCTCGACATGCGCGTGCGCGATGTGCTGAAGAAACTGGCCAATGACGAACAGGCGCTGGTGGCCGTGGCCGAGCGGGCCAAGACCCGCGATCGCCAGGTTGACCTGCGCCAGCGCTACGCCGAGGTCCTCGCGACATGGGATGAATACGTCGAACCCATGATCCAACTGGTCAACGCCGACGGCGCCTTCGAGCAAGGCGTGCGCAAGGTCGAAAACGTGCTGCTGCGTTTGCTCGGTGAACAGCAGCGCCTTGGTCACCTGGTCGATGACGACATGCTGTTGCGCACCCATGCGCGCATTCTCGAAATGCAGACCTGCGCGCAGTTGACCCTGCGCCATGCCCGCGAACTGCTATTGCCCTTGCGCGAAGAGGCCCGTCGGCACAACGCCGTGACCCGCGGCGCAGCCCTCGCACTCTCGGCCATTCGCCGCAAAGGCCTGGACGCCGTCCCCCAGGCCGCCCTGCCATTGTTCAGCCGTCCGCAGAGCACATTTCTGGGCAGCGCCAGCCAGGTCGAAGCTTACGTCTACGCCCTCGCCCGCTTCGAAGCCAAGCCCGCGCCCTTCCCCAAGGCGCACAAGAGCGACATCGCAGGCAGCCAGCGCGCACCCCGCACGGTCAAGGAAATGCTCGAACGTTGCGAAAACGCCCTGCCGATGCCCGACCTGATGCTCTGGCTGCTCGATCAGGAACCCGATGGCGCCACCGATGAGCTGCTGTACTGGTTCTCGCGCCTGTCACGGGACAAGCGCTTTGCCCGCCAACGCCTCGAACGCCGTGACTACCATACCCGCGAGCACCAGCTGAGCCTGCGCTCCTTCGCCCTGCTTTCCAGCGCCGAGCCCGCCACAGCGGTCACCCCGGCACACTCCGCGAGCACCGAACATGCATCTTGACCTCAACGAACTGACCCACCTGGCGCCGATCTTTCGCGAGCTGCTCAAAGGCTTTCACATCAGCCGCCGCGACCCGGAGCTCTACTCGCAACTCTCGACCCTGCAGGACGTGTACCGCGGCCTGTTCAAGGCCCTGGGCTTCGAACTGGTCTGCGACACTCGCGGCTTCTACTACTTCGTTCCAGAGCTGGCCGCCGCTCAGGTCAACAAGACCGCGCAGCGTCTGTCCCTGTTCACCTTCATCCTGGTGGAGCACCTGGCCGATCAAGGCCGCGATCCGATCGCCGTACTCGATGGCGGCAGCCTGGGCCGCGACGAACTGCCGGCCCTGCTGGACAAATACCGCGACCTGTTCCTGCAGGCCGAAGTGCAGACCCAGGAAGAACTGGAAGAGAAGATCCTGCGGCGCATGACCCAACTCGGCTTCACCGCCGAAGACAATGGCATCTATCGCTTCCTGGCGCCGATGCACCGCTTCCTCGACGTGTGCCTATCGGTGCAGCAGGACCGCGACCTGGCCGCCAGCCTGCACAGCGCCCTGCCCCTGCCGGTGCCGATGCTGGCCGGTGACGACACCGATGAGGGCGATGACATCAGCGACGAACAGGCCTTGGCCCTCGCCATAGCCCAAGAGCGACAGGAGCTCGACGCATGACCCAGGAACGCTACGGCATTCGCCGCTTCGCCTTGCTCAACACCGCCGGCTACAGCCTGGGCCTGTTCCCGCTGGAGCAGCCGCTGTCGGTCTACGGCGCCAACAACCTGGGCAAGAGCGCCTCGATCAACGCCCTGCAGTTCCCGATCCTGGCGCGCATGTCCGACATGAGCTTCGGCAAATACACCCTGGAGCAGTCGCGTCGCTTCTATTTCGCCACCGATACCAGCTACATCCTCTGCGAAGTCGTCCTGGCCCATGGCCCCCATGTCATCGGCGTGGTCGGTCGCGGTCCTGGCGGGGGCTTCGGCCATCAGTTCTTTGCCTATGCAGGCGAACTGGATCTGGCGCATTACCAGCAGGACGGCACCTGCCTGCGCCAGAAAGAGCTGTTCAGCAACCTCGAACGCCACAACCTCAAGGCCTATGAGCTCAAACCCGAGGAGCTGCGTCGCCTGCTGGTCGGCGGCCACACCAGCGTACCGCTCGACCTCACCCTGATCCCCCT
>JAQZAY010000474.1 GCA_029239415.1 Pseudomonas sp.
GAGAAGCAACCCCATGCGCGTCATGACCCCCATCGCCAGCGCCGTGCTGCTGGCCAGCCTGTGTACGCACGCTCAGGCGATGTCGATCACCGAGGCCATTCAGACCGCGGTCGACCAACATCCGGAGGTCAGCTCCAACCGCAACAACCGCTTGTCCGCCGATGAGGACGTGAAATTCGCCAAAGGGGGCTTCTACCCGACCGTCGACCTGGTCGGTGGCTATGGGCGTCAGCGTTCCGACAACGCCAACACCCGTCGCCTCAATACCGATGGCACCACCAGCCGCGCCAAGGAAACCCTGACCTACAACCAGATCGATCTGCGCCTGCGCCAGCTGATCTTCGATGGCTTCGGCACCTCCAACGAAGTGGGTCGTACCCAGGCGGTGGTCGACTCGCGCGCCTACTACACCCAGGCCATCGCCCAGGACGTCGCCCTGCGTGCCATCGAGGTCTACCTGGAAGTGCTGCGCCGTCGCGAGGCGGTGACCCTGGCCAAGAACAACCTGCAGGCGCACCTGCGGGTCAACGACCAGATCGGCCTGCGCAGTGAGCGTGGGGTGGGCAGCACCGCCGACCTGGACCAGTCCCGCGCGCGTCTGGCCCTGGCCCAGACCAACCTGGACACCGCCGAGGTCGACCTGGCCGATGCCGAAGCCAACTTCTTCAGCGCCGTCGGCCGCATGCCCGACGAGCTGGAAACGCCGATCGACATCCAGCCGCAACTGCCGGCCACCCTCGACGAGGCCCGCCAGGAGCTGCAGGAGAACAACCCGTACCTGAAGTCGGCACAGGCCGACGTCAACGCGGCCGAGAAGCAGTACCAGGTCGCCCGCTCGACGCTCTACCCACGTCTGGACGCCGTGCTGGCCACCGGCACCACCGACAACCTGGGCGGCCAGCGCGGCCACACCAGCAATGATTGGCAGGCCGGCGTCGAGCTGAACTACAACATCTCCCGCGGCGGCAGCGACCGGGCGCGCGTGCAGTCGGACGCGTACAAGGTCAACCAGGCGCTGGACATCCGCAACAACGCCCTGCGCCAGCTCAACGAGAACCTGAGCCTGTCGTGGAACGCCATGAACAACGCCATCAAGCAGCTGCCCAAGGCCCGCGAGTACGCCGAGACCACCACCCGCGTGCGCCTGGCCTATCAGGAGCAGTTCGGCATCGGCCAGCGGACCCTGCTCGACGTGCTGGACAGCGAGAACGAGTTGTACACCGCGGCTTTGCGCCTGAACGAAGTGCGCTACACCGGCGAATACTCCAAGTACCGCGTGCTGGCGACCATGGGCGACCTGTTGAGCAAGCAGCGGATCGTGCTGCCGGCCGAAGCGGTCGCGCGCAACGAGGTGCGCAACGAGGCCAGACTGCCGGCCATGCAATAAGGCAGGCCTTTCGACCGACTGTACGGTCGATTGCAGCCCTGGCTGTATGGCAAGGCCTGCCTGAGGGCGCGCTAGGCTTCGAAGGTGATCGCGCAAGGGGATGGACGCTGACGACAAGTGCCCGCCTCCTGATCGGTCACCTTCATGTTCGCCGCGTAAAGGATCTACCCTCATGTCCAGCGTCACCCCCATCCCCCGTCACCTGCTCGCCGACACCTCGCCCTCGGCCCTGGTCGCGGGCTTCATCGCCATGCTCACCGCCTACACCAGTTCGCTGGTGCTGATGTTCCAGGCCGGCCAGGCCGCCGGGCTGAGCAGCGTGCAGATCTCGTCCTGGATCTGGGCCTTGTCGATCGGCATGGCGATCTGCAGTGTCGGCTTGTCGCTGCGCTATCGCATGCCCATCACCGTGGCCTGGTCGACCCCTGGGGCGGCGCTGCTGATCACCAGCCTGGGCGGCGTCGCCTACAGCGAGGCGATCGGCGCCTACATCGTCAGCGCACTGCTGGTGCTGGTCTGCGGGCTCACCGGCAGTTTCGAGCGGCTGGTGCGGCGCATCCCGGCGTCGCTGGCCTCTGCCTTGCTGGCCGGAATCCTGTTCAAGATCGGCAGCGAACTGTTCGTGGCGGCCGAGCACCGCACCCTGCTGGTGCTGGGCATGTTCTTCAGTTACCTGCTGGTCAAGCGCCTGTCGCCACGTTACTGCGTGCTCGCGGCACTGGTGGTCGGCACCGCCTTGTCCGGCGCGCTCGGCCTGCTCGACTTCAGCGGCTTCAGCCTGGAACTGGCCCGACCGGTGTGGACCACGCCGACCTTCTCGCTGGCGGCGACCATCAGCATCGCCCTGCCGCTGTTCGTGGTGGCGATGACCTCCCAGAACATGCCGGGCATGGCCGTGCTGCGCGCCGATGGCTACACCGTACCGGCGTCACCCCTGATCAGCGCCACCGGCCTGATGTCGTTGCTGGTCGCCCCGTTCGGGGCCCATGGCGTCAACCTGGCGGCCATCAGCGCAGCGATCTGCACCGGGCCCCATGCGCACGAGGATCCTTCCAAGCGCTATGTCGCGGCGGTGTGGTGCGGGCTGCTGTACGCCGTGGCCGGGGTGTTCGGTGCGACCTTGGCGGCCCTGTTCGCGGCGCTGCCCAAGGAGCTGGTGCTGTCGATCGCCGCGCTGGCGCTGTTCGGCTCGATCATGAACGGGTTGAGCATGGCCATGGCCGAGGCGCGCGAGCGCGAGGCGGCGCTGATCACCTTCATGGTCACGGCGTCGGGGCTGACGCTGTTTTCGGTGGGATCGGCGTTCTGGGGGATCGTGGCGGGGTTGGTCGCGCAGGCGATTCTGACGGGGCGCAGGGGGTGAGTGGCGAGTGGCGTTGGATGGGGATTTTTGAAAAGGGCAGGCTTCTGTGTTGATTTTGTGTATGTCGGGGGCCGCTTTGCGGCCCATCGCGGCCGGTCCGGCGCCCCAGATCGGAAGAGCGTCGT